>NZ_PDKF01000008.1:0-300000 GCF_004118855.1 Arcobacter sp. CECT 8983
CGAAGTGGAAATACCCAGCTCCATTCCGAACCTGGAAGTCAAGCACTTCTGCGCTGATAATACTGCAGGGTCCCCTTGTGGAAATGTAGGTCGCTGCCAGCTCTTGAGTATTGCATTCTTTTAAAATGTTCCATTTTATCAGAGTATTGCAACTTTTAAAGCCTATCTAAGCATTCTTTCCTAGTCTGTTTAGATAGGTTTTTTTTTGCCTGCATAGCTCCAACGGTAGAGCAATTCCATGGTAAGGAAGAGGTTACTGGTTCAAATCCAGTTGTGGGCACCACAACTTTAAACTCTATTTCTTTTTATTATCTGTTGAAGTAGTTTCCAGTAACCAATTAATATTATCACTCCTATATAAAAGAACTGTATTATTGTTAAAGATTTTTGAGCCATTATAAAATGGATTGTGATAAGAATTAAACTTAAATATACTAGCTTATGATAATTTTTAAATATCTTATAAAGCTTATTAGTAGATGTTATTGCCATAAATAGTAAGATTAAAAATGCAATCATACCTAAATAGATAAAAGGTTTATCTATGGTCTCTTTTATAAGAAATTCAATGTTAAATTCTGCATCTAATACTAAAAAATTTAAAAAATGAATTAGTGCATAGAAAAAACCATATAGACCTATCATTCTTCTATATTTTATTAAATTATAATGTTTTTTTATTAGGGAGATGCAAATACTAAAGAAAAGTATAACAGTAGCAGTAACTCCACTAATTGTATAAATATACTTTATTGGATCTTTTACATTTTGTATTAAAAATAATTCATAACATGCAAATATAAAAGGAATTAAAAGTATAAAAAAAAGTAAAACTCTTTTCATAATAATCCTTTAATAATGTTTTGTTAAATCCATACCTTTATATAAGTGGGCAACTTCTTTTTCATATCCATTAAACATAAGTGTTTTTTGTTTAAAGAATTTTCCTAAAACTCTTTCTGTTTTTTGAGACCATCTTGGATGGTCAACATTTGGATTTACATTTGCATAAAAACCATACTCTTTTGGGTTTGATTTTTGCCAAGTATTTAAAGGTTCTTTTTCAACAAAGGATATCTTTGCAATTGATTTTATTGATTTAAATCCATATTTCCATGGTACAATAAGTCTAATAGGTGCACCATTTTGTTTTGGCATTGATGTGCCGTATAGTCCTACTGCAAGTATTGCAAGATCATTCATAGCTTCATCCATTCTAAGTCCTTCCACATAAGGATATTCTATTGCTGGAAAAATCATATTTGCTTGGTCAGGGAACATATCATCATCAAATAAAGTTTCAAATCTAATATACTTTGCCTTTGAACTAGGATTTACATATTTTATAAAATCACTTAGTTTTATTCCAATCCATGGAACAACCATTGACCAACCTTCTACACATCTAAATCTATATATTCTTTCATGTAAAGTGAATTTCTTTATTAAATCATCAAAATCTACTTCTATTTCTTTATCTACTAATCCATCAATAGTAATTTTCCATCCATTTGTATCTAAAGTATGAGCCATATGTTTAACTCTCTCTTTTGATGTTGTAAATTCGTAGAAATTATTATAAGAGGTTATTTGTTCATAAGTATTTAATTCTAGATTATCTTTGTTCGAATCTTTTATATATTTTAAGTTAGCTGCTGGAATGTTTTCTTTAGCTAGTGCTTCTACAATTGCTGAAGATGTAACTAATGATGCTGCACCTAATTTTATAAAAGTTCTTCTTTTTTCAAATAATTCTTTAGGAGTAATATCTTTTTCATTTAGCTGCCATGAAGGTTTTTTAAAATAATTCATTATAAATCCTTTATTTTCTACTTATAATGAATTGTAAGTTATTTGTGTTAAGTTAATGTGTAGTTAAAATAGAGGAAACCTCTATTTTATTGAATCAAAGACTGCTTGATAGTTTGGTTGGTCTGTTATGTCTTCACAAATTTCTTTATGTATTACTATTCCTTCTTGATCTGTAACAAATATTGCTCGACAAGTAACTCCTTTTAGAGGTCCATCAGCTATTAATACTCCATAAGAATTTGCAAAATCTTTATCTCTAAAATCACTTCCTACTTTTAAATTGTCAATTCCTTCTGTAGTACAAAATCTTCCTGCAGCAAATGGTAAATCCATTGATACTACAATAACTTCAATATCTAGTTGTGCTGCTTCTTCATTAAATTTTCTTGTTTCTTCAGCACATACAGGTGTATCTAAAGAAGGAACTACCGCTATAATTTGAGCTTTTCCACCAATTTTAATTTCTGATAAATCATTTGCAATAACAGTAACTTCAGGTGCTTTATCACCAATATTAACTTCTTTTCCAGTTAAGTTAACAATATTTCCTTTTAATTTAGTTGTTGCCATATAACTAACCCTTTTTGTAAAAGTTTTAGAAGATTGTATCTAAATTAAAAATATAATGAACTTATGGAGATTTATATATTATTAAATAATGTGATTTAAAAAAGACTTTATGGCAATCGTAATATAATAATTTACTTATTATTTAGGGCTTCTTATGAAAAATATTTCTATTCGTGTAAAGTTAATATTATTATTTATTTTAATAAAAATCATACCCTTGTTTATTGTTATTTTTATTGCTTATGAAGGTATTATAAGCTTAGAAAGATATTTAAATGATAATAGAAAAAATTTGTTTAATGAAAATAAAGAGATTATATTAAATACTGCTAATAAATCAATTGAAGATAGCATAAAGTATTTAGATAAAAAAACTCAATTGTCTTTAGAAAGATTAAGTTTTGAAATTGCTAATAAAGTTGCAGACTTTTTATATGAAAGGGATAAAGACTTACTTTTTTTATCAAAAATAGATATTAATCAAGAAATATTAAAAAATTTTTATGATGTGAAGAATAGAGATATTATTTTACAAGAAGAGTATATTTATGATGATAAAAATAAAAAATGGACTCCTAAAAATAAAAGGCAAAAAATTCAAAGAGAGGTGACAACAGCAACTTTAAAGGATAATGAAAAGAATTTTAATTATACAGATCCAATTGAGTTAAAGAAAAAGTCAATTCCAATATATAAAGAAGTTGTATATTTTGATATAAATGGAAATGAACAGTATAAAGTTTCAAGTATTAGCAATAAATTAAAGAATATTTCAAACAAAAAAAATACATATATAAATTCAGAGAATTATTTCAAAGAGATACAAGTATTAAAAAAAGGTGAAATATATGTTTCTGATGTAATTGGAGAATATGTAGGAACAAAAATAATAGGTCCTTTTACAAAAGAAAAAGCCAAGAAAATTAACATCGCTTTTGATCCTGAAAAATATGCACATGCAGGAAAAGAAAATCCTGTTGGCAAAGAGTTTGAAGGAATTATTAGATTTATTACACCTGTTTTTAAAAATGGAATAAAAAAAGGGTATATCTCTTTTGCATTAGATCATAAACATATTATGCAGTTTACTGATACTTCAAATCCAACAAGTAATTATGCAATACAAACTCTTCCTGATCCAAAGAATGGGAATTATGCTTTTATGTGGGACTATGAAGGTAAAAATATTTCCCATGTAAGAGACTATTTTATTTCTGGGTTTGATAGAAATACTGGAAAAAGGGTAATACCTTGGTTAAGTAAAGATGTTGCAATAAAATTTGAGAACTCTAAAAAAGATATAAATGAGTTTTTATCTACATATCCTAAATTTGAAGAACAATCTTTACAGAAAAAACCAAATATTAAACAACTTTTAGAAGAGGGAAAAGTAGCTTTAGATTGTAGGTATTTAAATTTTGCTCCACAATGTGAAGGATGGATGCAAGTTACTAAAAATGGAGGATATGGTTCTTTTGTTATCTTTTGGAGTAATGTTTGGAAATTAACAACTGCAGCTGCAATTCCATATTATACTGGTAAATATGCAGATAGTAAAAGAGGTTTTGGTTTTATAACTATTGGAGCAAATGTAGAAGAGTTTCATGCTCCTGCAAATGAAACAAAAAGAAGTGTAACAAAAATCCTAGAAGAACAAACAAAGAATTTGAAAGAAGTTTTAGCTAAAAATAAATTTGAAGTCACATCTTTTATTGACTCTTTAATTCATGAATTATCAATAGTTACTTTAATTATGATAGTTTTAATTATATTTATTTCAATATTTATCTCAAAATATATTACTTCAAAAATTGAATACATTTTACAAGGAACAAAAAGATCTATAAATAATGATATTTTAGATATAAGCAAAATAAAAACTGATCTTTATTTTATTAGTGAACATGTAGTAGAACTATTTTCAAAAAAAGCAAGTGAAAAACATCTAAAACTAATATTTAATATTGACCATAAAATACCTCTATGTATCTTAACAGATGGAATAAGATTAAGACAAGTATTATCAAACTTATTATCAAATGCAATTAAGTTTACTCACGAAGGTAAAGTATCTTTAAATATAACTCTTCTAGAAGAAAAAGATAATAGATGTAAAATAAGATTTGAAATAGAAGATAGTGGAATAGGAATACCACAAGAGAAGCTAGAAAATTTATTAAAACCCTTTGACCAAGTAGATCATAAGGTAAATAGACAATATGAAGAAACTAGATTAGGATTAAGTAATTGCTTTCATATTATACAAGCATTAGGTTCTAAAATGAATACACAAAGTGAAAAGAATGTAGGAAGTAAATTCTTCTTTGATTTAGAAACCAAAAGTTGTGATGATAATCTTCATATTTCAAAAAGCTTTTTAAATCATCTTAAATTTAAAGTAACTAAAGAAGATAGTGATTTATATCACTACATAAAAAGATACCTAGGATTGTTTGGAAAAGAAACTAAAGAAGATGAGAAACCTGATATAGTAATTTGCTCTTGTGATAAAATAAAAGAACAATTAAATACTATGAGAGATAAATATAAACATATTCCTATTCTAATTCTTTTTGAGTATGAAGATGAAGTTAAAGATTTTAAATTAAGAGAAAATGAACATACTTTAGTTCTGCCTTTTTATGCCTCAAAAGTAAATGATGCTCTAAAAGAACTTTTAAGAAAAACTAAGCAAATAAAAAAGACTTCAAAAGAAGAAATAAAATATGAAGCTAAAGTACTTGTAGCTGAAGATAATGAAACAAATCAAGAGCTAATTTCTAATATCTTAGATAGTATGAATATAAAATACTCAATTCAAGGAAATGGATTAAAAGTTTTAAACGAATATAAACAAAACTCATATGACTTAATCCTTATGGATATAAATATGCCAGTATTAGATGGTGTAGAGAGCTTTAAAGAAATAAGAAAATATGAAGAAGAGAATTTTTTAAAACAAATACCAATAATAGCTCTAACTGCAAATGCTATAAAAGAAGATAAAGAGAGATTCTTAAGCTTAGAAATGAATGAATATTTAAGTAAACCAATAAATATAGATGAATTAAAGAAAGTATTTAATAAATATCTAAAAAAGAGATAAAAGCTATTATATAGCTTTTATCGAAGTTTCATTAAGTATGATTTTTTTATCTTCTAATAGTTTTGTTAGTGAAGCTTTGAAAGCTTTTTTACTCATTTTAAAAGTATCTTTTATATCTTGGGTATCACTTTTATATGTAAAGTTTAATTCTCCACTATTTTCTTTTAGAATATCTAAAACTCTTTGTGAGTTGTCATCACTTTTTTTAGCACCAATTTTTTGTAGTGAAATGTCAAGCTTGTCATCTTCTCTAACAAATTTGATATAAGCTCTTTTTTTATCTCCAACTTGAATTTTCTCAAAAATCTCATTGTGATAGATAAGACCTGGATATTTGTTATTTACAATAACTTTAAAGCCTAGAGGTGTTTTAATATATGGAATAATCTCTACTTCATCGTTTTGTGAAAACTTATAATCAAGTTTTTTTAGTTCAAATTTTTCAGTTCCAATAAGTCTATGTGTTTTTTCATCTTCTATAATTTGAACTACTTTTTTCTCTCCTATATTAAAAGTAGATCTTTGCTTATTTTTAGGAACTAATAAGTCTTTTGGAAGACCTATATCTAAAAAAGCTCCAAATTTTGCAATATCAATTACCTCTAAAGCTACAAAGTCACCTTTAAATCCATAAGGAGTTAAGGTTGTTGCTACAAGTCTATCTTCACTATCTGTGTATATAAATACATCTATGATAGAATCAATTTGCATCTCTTTTTTAATATATGCATTTGGAAGTAATACTTCTTCATCATTTAAGGCTTTTAGATAAAGTCCTGGTTCACTAACTCTTGATACTTTTAGTTTATTTATTTCACCTAAGTTTATTTCTTTGTTCATTTTTTTCCTAATAGTTTTACCAATAAAAGTGTGATTACACCAACAATAATGATACTCGCTCCTGAGCTAATGTCATATACATATGAAACTAACAATCCACAAATTGTGAAAAATGTTGCAAAAAGTGAACTAATAATCATCATTGAAGAGAGTCTTTTGGCAAAAAACTCTGCTATAAAAGTAGGAATAGTTAATAGTGCAATAACTAAAATTAGACCTACAACTTTAATTGCTGCAACAACACTAAGCGCAGCAAGAATTAGTATTAATGTATAAAAAAACTTAACAGAAATACCTCTTAAACTTGCAAATTCACTATCATAAGAGACTGCAAGTATTTGTTTATAAAATAGTGATACTGATATTAATATAAATAAGTTTAAAACCAATAGATAATAAACATCAGCTTGAGAAACTGCAATAATTGATCCAAAGAGATATGACATTAAATCAACATTATATCCTGGGGTTATGTCAATTAGAATAATACCTATTGCCATTCCTAAAGCCCACATAATACCTATTATTGAATCAATTCTCTTTCTATTTTTTAAAGTTATTGCTGCAATAATCACTGCTGTTAATATTGCAAAAAATGTTGCTCCAAATAAAATAGGTAAACCTAAATATATTGCAAGACCAATCCCTCCGTAAGAGCTATGGGCAATTCCTCCAGCTAAAAAAGTAATTCTATTAACAACAATTAATGAACCAATAATTCCTGCTGCAATAGATACAAGGATACCTGCAAGTATTGCATTTTGTATAAAATCATATTGTAAGGCGTCTAGCATTTTTTCTCTTTATACATGTGTTGAGTTACAACAAACTTGTTTTTTACCAAGGGCAGAAAGTAGTTCTACTTCACATAGATGCTCATTATCATCATACTTTTCTTCAATATTTTTTAAATGATGATAAACTAAATTTTTATTTATATGGGCAACATTTTTTGCATAGTTTAAAAGTACTGAAATATCGTGACTAACAACAACAATAGCTATAGACTTATTTAATTCTTTTAATAAATCATATACTTCTTTTTGTCCTTTTACATCAATACTTGCAGTTGGTTCATCAAGTAGCATTAATTTTGGATTTGCACAAAGTGCCCTTGCTATAAAGACTCTTTGTCTTTGACCTCCACTTAAATCACCAATTTTACTATCTGCAAAATTATCCATACTAACTTGTTTTAATGAGTGCATTGCACAAGAAATATCTTCTTTTGAATAACCAAATAGTTTTTTCTTTTTTAACTTATGACCCATAAGCACTACTTCTAAAGCAGTAATAGGAAAATCAATATTTAAATTTGTATTTTGGGGAACATAACCAATTTGGTTTTCTTTTAAAAAATTTTTGATTTTACCTTTTTTGGGCTCAAGAAGTTTTAGTATTAGTTTTAGTAGAGTTGATTTCCCTCCACCATTTGGACCAATAATAGCAAGAAAATCATCTTTTAAAATATCTAAATTGATATCTTCTAAAATAGTTTGTTTATCATAAGAAAAAAATATATTTCTTAATTCTATAATTTTATTCATTTATATTTATATTACCCCTTGTTAAGGGCGGTATTATACTATATTAAGTAAAGAAAAGTCAATCAATAAGGAATTTTACTTTTTCAGTTATTGAGTGCCAAAGAATTCCTATATATTCATGCATTGCAGATTCTGTTTTTTTAAGGTTAGAAGCTTTGGGAACACTAAATATTTTACCTTCTTCTTTAGCTAAATAATCTGTAGGTGCAGCAATTGGGTTTAGCCAATTATCTTCAAATATTTTCATAGCTCTTGGCATATGAGATGCAGATGTAACAAGAATGAAAGGTTCTTTTTTTAAAGTTTTTTTAGTATATTCTGATTCTTCTTTTGTATCTTTTGCTTCTTCATGCAAAATGATACTTTCTTCTTTTAGTCCAAGTTTTATTGCAACATTTTTCATCATTTGAGCATTTGATAGTTTTTCATCACCTTTATATCCAGAAAGAATAAGTTTTGCATTGTTTAGTTCTTTATATATTCTAATTCCTTCTGTAAGTCTCATCAATGCAGTTTTTGAAAGTTGAGAAACATCTGATAGATTTTCATTATTTATATGCCCTGAACCTAAAACTAACACATAATTTATTGATTTGTCAATTTTTAAATATGAAGGATATTGATTTTCTAAAGATTTTACTAAAGTATTTGAGAAAGGAGAATAGGCAATTAGTGCAGTCCACAAAAAAGCAATAATCATAAAAAAGTTTGCTTTTCTTTGTTTTTGAATTAATAGATAAAATAAACCAATTACAAATAAAGTTAAGCCAATAGACAAAGGCATAAGTAAAGCAGAAATAATTTTTTTTAAAGTAAATAACATTTTTTAGGTTTTTTCTCCAATTAAAAATGATGCATATCCCACTACACTTTTGTTGTCTTTTGTTCTATCATAACTTGTACAATAATGTAAAAATTTAGTTATATAGTTATTTTTTATGGAACTTTCTATTATAGCTTTTACGCCAATTTTGCCACAAGCTTCACAGGGTTTATCAAGTAAAGTTATATCCTTATTTATTATACCATTTAAGCAAATATTGTCAAGATGTTTTGCTTCTTCAAGCTTGTAAAAGTGACTTAAATCTGTACTTATTACTATTAAATTATTTTCTTTTTTTAAAAGTTCATCAATTAAAAAAGATAATTTCTTGAAATCTATCTTGCCATATACTATTTCTATTATTTTTGAATTTTGAAAATAGTTTTTTATAAAAGGAGCTTGTGTTTCAGTTGAGTGTTCAAAGTGGGCATCTTCATCAAATCCAAGAAAGTCAAATTTATTTTTTAACTGCTCAACTAGATTTAAATTGATTTTTATATTTCCCAAAGGGGTTTCATATTCACTTTTCGTTGCAATAGAAGCACCTTCTAAGTAGTGTCTATGAGAAGGACCAATAACAATTATATTTTCAAAGTTTTGTCTAGCTGCAATATTATATGCTAAGTTAGCAGTAAAGCCACTGTAGATATATCCAGCATGGGGAACAATAATAGCTTTTATATTCATATTTAAATCATTTTCTAATGTGAAACTTGAATTAAAGTGCTCTATATATTTTTTAATCTCTTCTTCTCTGTCTGGATAAAAACTTCCACTTACTACTGCTTTTCTAATATCCATAAAAGACTCCTTCTAGTTTTTTGTTGCACTTAGGACATAGGTCATTTTTTAGATTATACTTTTTTACATTAAAAAATTCCCTTGAAATAAGAAGTTCATTGCAGTTTGAACAGTAAGTATTATTTTCATATCCTACATTTCCAATATAAACATATTTTAATCCATACTTTTTTGCAATATCATAAGCTTCTTTTAACTTCTCAAAAGAAGTTCTAGGAAGGTTTAACTCTTTATAGTCAGGATGAAAAGCAGAAATATGCCAAACTGTATTTTCTCCAAGGTTTTCTTTAATGAACTTTACAATTTTTGTTATCTCTTCTTTGGAATCATTTTTTGTTGGAACTAATAATGTTGTAATTTCAGTGTGAATATTATTTCTTCTTAATTGTATTAAATTTTCTAAAACTTGATTTAAATTTCCACCTAGACTTTTTTTATAATAGCTTTCACTAAAAGATTTCAAATCAACATTTATTGCGTCAATAATACCTTTCATATCGTTTATGACTTCTTTACTTTCAAAACCATTACTTACAAAAACTGATTTGATTCCAAACTTTTTAGCTTCAATTGCAATATCCTTCGCAAAGGGGTAGAAAATAGTTGGTTCATTATAAGTATAAGAAATTGATTGACAATCCCTTTGTTTTGCTATATTTACCACTTCTTTTGGTGATATATATTTTGTTTTATCTATTTTCTTTTCTTGAGAAATACCATGATTTTGGCAAAAGTTACAATGGAAATTGCATCCTACAGTTCCTAAAGATAAAGACTTAGACATTGGAAGAAAATGATATAAAGGTTTCTTTTCAATGGGATCAATATTAAAAGCACTAATATGACCATAAACTAAACATTTAACTTCATTGTTAATATGTTTATTAACTCCACAAATACCTATTTGGCTATCTTTTAAATCACAATAATAAGAACAAAGTAAACATTTTAATTTGTCCTTATTAGATTTAATAAAATAGTCCATATTAAGATTCTTTTATTTTTTCTGCTTCATAGATTTGGATTTTTGGATAAGTAGGTAGATTTGTAGGATCTAGTCCTGCTTTTTTACAAAGTTGTGAGATAAAAGCTTCAAAAGTAGGAAGTTGTTCCCATACATGAGGGAGGAAAGTTGCTCTTTTCCCTCCTATTTCTAAAATAACTCCATGTTTATTTGGTATTAGTTTTTGTTTTAAGTCATCTAAGTCTGTGTAGATTAGCTCTTGAGGTGGTGTTAATATAGAAATCTCAATTTCGATATTTTGAAACTCTTCATAGCTTAATCTATTAAACCTTAAGTCATTGAACGCTGCTGCTTTTGCGTTGTGAATAATATCATCAAATAAGGTTTTATGAGCAACAAGTGAGCCAACACAACCTCTTAGCTTATTGTCAAGATTTATTGTTACAAAGCTTGCAGCTAGTTCATTTAAAATTGGAAATTGAGTTTTTAAAGAAGTATCTAAATAAGTTGTTTCATCAAATTCGCTTTTGATAGAATCTTTTGCTAACTTTAAAAGAACATCTTCTATTTGCATTTTTTGCTCCTAGTTTAATTTTGTAATATCTTTAATAGCTTCAATAAAAATATCATCATCATTTACACATTTGCAAACTCTGTAATCTTTTATTCCTATTTCGTCTGCTTCTTCTTTGTATTCAATACTTAATTCAAAATCAGTTTCTGAATTATCAACTATAAATGCAATAGGGTAGATTAATACATTATCATCTTTATATTTTTTTAGTTGATCATCTAATGATGGCTCTAACCATTTCATTGGCCCAACTTTTGATTGGTAAGCTAAAGAAATCGATTTAAATTTAATACCTTTTTCTTTTAGCTTTTCTGAAAGTATTTGTACATGATCATTAACTTGTTTTTCATAGGGATCTCCTGCATCTACAATTTTTTGAGGTAGTCCATGTGCTGAAAAAATTAAGTTAAAATCTTCAGTTCTAGCATTTGAAACTTCTTTTGTAATAGAATTTATAATTACTTCATTATAAATGTCATTTTCATAAAATGGTTCAATAACTGTAAGGTTAAATTCATTTTTTGCTGCTTCTTCAAAATCTTCTAATGAAGATTTTGTAGTTGTAGTTGAATATTGGGGATATAAAGGTAATAATACTACATCTTTAATACCTTTTTCTTTTAATTGTTTAATACACTCACTTGCAAAAGGAGGAGTATATCTCATAACTTGGAAAGTTTCTACTTCTTGTAATTGTTTGTTTAATTTATTAACTAAATCTTCTGTAAGTGGGTTTAAAGGAGAAAATCCTCCAATTTCTTCATAGTTTTCCCATGCTGAGTTTAATCTTGTTGTAACAATAAACTTTGCAATAAATGATCTAAGAAGATTACTTTTTACTGTTAATATATTTTTGTCATTGAACATATTTGTTAAAAACATTTTTAGTTCATTTTTATTTCTTGCCCCACCCATATTTAAAAGTACTAATGCTTTTGTAGGAGTTTTGTTCATTTGTTTTAATCCTTTTGTAATTCATTTAAATTAATTATTTTATCGCTGCTCCAGTTGGCAAGACTGTTATCGTGAGTAATTAGAAGCATACCACATTTATCTAAATTATTTATTAATAATTTCATAACTTCAATGGCGACAATGTTGTCTAAAGCTGAGGTTGGTTCATCTACTAATAATAAATCAGGTTCCATGAGTAATGCTCTTAAAATAGAACATCGTTGAAGTTGTCCACCACTTAGTTCGTGAGGTTTTTTATTAATTAACTCTTTTGATAGATTTAATTTTTCTAAAAGATCTTGTATTTTTTCTTCTAAGTTGACAGGGTTAATTACATCTTTAATTTGTTCAATAATTTGAAATGATGGATGAAATGAGCTGTACGGATCTTGATAAATACAAGATACTCTTTTTGACTTTATTGAGCCTTGCAAAGGTTGCAAATTTTTACAAATTAGTTCAAATAAAGTACTTTTACCACTTCCACTTGCTCCTACAATAGAAATTAATTCATTGTTTTTAACTTCCAAAGAGAAGTCTTTATATATTAAATTATCTTTTGTATAACCAAATGACAAGTTTTTTATAGATAATACAGCTTCTTTACTATTCATTTTATATCCTATTTTCAGAAGCTAACTATATAAAAAAAATCATTAAGATTTATTTTTATTGGATGATAATTTGATTTTTGTGAGTTACTTGAAAAGTAATGTCATGTTGGATTAGTAAATCTGTTACAAATACTAATGCTGCTGTAGGAATATTATCTGAAAGAAAAGAATCTCTATCTTTGCAATATTCAAATTTCAAATATGGATATTCTATTTGTACTTTCTTTTTTATTTTTTTTAAATTAAACTCTTTAGTTGATAAAAATTCGTTTTCACAAGTAAATTTTCTACTTATGATTTTTGTTAGTTGATTTTGAGAAAGAGGTTTTATAATAATACTTTTTCTAAATTTATCTTTACAAAGTTCACAGTTTTTTTCTAAAGGACAATTATCTTTATCAGATAATAAAAATATTTTTTGGTGAGGGTTTGTTTCAATTATGGTATTTAATATTTTTTTCCCTATATCGTCATTATAGTCTATAAATATTTTATCATAATAATGTTTATTGAAAAAGTATAACATATCATTGTAATTTGATGCTTTATTTACAATAATTTCAATAGGGTAAAGATTAATCATATTACAAAACTTTTCTAAGTCTTGTTTATTATTATCATAAATTAGAATTCTCATACGGTATTGTACTAAAAAAGTGTCTCAAAAGTGTCTCATTTTAATATAAAATATGTAAAAAATATATTTTTTATATATATCTTTTTATTGTGGAATATAGTTTCTTTATTTCAATAGGTTTTTTTAAGTGATCATTCATCCCACATTTATGTGATTTTTCAATATCTTCATCTTGACTATTGGCTGTAAGGGCTATAATAGGGATATCTTTGTTCTTTGTTCTTATTATTTTTGTAGTTTCATATCCATCTAAATCAGGCATTTGTATATCCATTAAAATTAAATCAATAGAAGAGGAGTTATTTATTTTTTTTATAGCATTTTTTCCTGTAGAAACAATTTCTAAGTTGGCTTTTGTTCCTTTAAGTATTCCTTCTATGATTTGTTGATTCAATTTATTATCTTCTACAAGAAGTATTGTTTTATTTGAGAAATCTGGTTTTACATTTATTTTTATTTTTTCATCTTTTTTTGAGTAAGCTTTTAGTTCAAGTTTTACAAAAAAAGTACTTCCTTTGTTTTTTTGTGATTTTACCCAAATTTTACCATTCATTAATTGTACTAAATCTTTTGATATTGCAAGTCCTAATCCTGTACCTTCATACTTCTTAGAAGTGCTTAAATCACCTTGAGAAAAAGATTCAAATATAGTTTTTTCTTCATATTTATCAAGTCCTATACCAGTATCTTCTATTTCAATATATAATATATCTTCTTCTTTTTGTTCAATTTTTAATCTAATATAACCTTTTTGGGTAAATTTTACTGCATTGTGTAAAATATTAGTAAAAACTTGAGAAACTCTTAATTTATCACCAAAATAGTATTCACTTAAGTTTTCATCATACTCTAAAATAAATTCTAAATCCTTTTCTTCTAAATCAATATCAATGTAATCAATACAATCACTAATTACTTCTCTTAATTTAAAAGGAGCATTATGAAACTCTATTTTACCTGCTTCAATTTTTGAAAAATCTAAAATATCATTGATAATTCTAAGTAAAGAATTAGCACTTTTATCAATTTTTTCAATATATTCTTTTTGATCTTTTTTAAGTTCAGTCTCTAATACAAGATGACTCATTCCAATAATTGAGTTCATAGGAGTTCTAATTTCATGACTCATATTTGCTAAAAAATTAGCTTTTGCTTTTGTTGCTTTATAAGCTTTATTTCTCTCTTTTTGCAATTGCCTATTTAAAAGAGTAAGTTTTCTATTCCAATACAGAGTAATTAGAATAATAAATAAAGAGATAATTGAAAGTTGCCAAACTAAAGTATAATCTGTTTTGATTTGATAATTAATTTTAACCCATTTATTAAATATTTCTTCTTTGATTTCTTTTGTTAATACTGTTAAAGCTTTTTCAAAAATAGTATTTAAAATAGGAAGATCTTTTCTAGTAGCAATAGAAAGATTCATCTCTCCGTTTAGTTTTCCAGATACAGCAATTGAACCTATGAAATTTTTTTGAATAATATGGTTAATTACAATTGAGTTATCAATAAAACCGAATATCTCTTTTTTTTCAACTTTATTTAATCCCTCTTCAACAGAATCAACTTCGATAATATTAACATTTGGATAACTTTGTTTTAATACTTTAAATAAATAGTGCCCTCTTAGGACAGCAAAGGTTTTATCTTTAACTTGTGCAATATTATCAAAAAAAGGTACATTTACTTTCGTTGCAACTACAATATTTAATTTAATAAATGAACTTGTAAAGTTTAAGTAAGCTTGTTTATCTTTTGAAGGAAAGGCTAAAGGTAATATATCACAACGTTTATTTTTAATTTTTTCTAAAGACTCTAACCACGTGTTTGTATGTACTAATTTTGTTTCAATATTAAGTTGATTTGTAAGTATTTTTAAAATATCAGAAGATATACCTATATATTTACCATCTTCAATCTTTTCAAAAGGTTCCCAATTAGGTGAAACACAAATTTTTAAAATACTATTTTGCTTTAAAAACTCATTTTCTTCTTTGGAAAATTCAATTCTCTTTTTATAGTAAGCATTGTCTTTAAAATATATTGTTAATTTTCCTAATTTATTATATGTGTACTCTTTTTTTTCAATAATATCTTTTTTTATTGAGTCATAAAGTTTATATTTTTCAGGAAGCTTTTTAGTAAATTTAATTTTATTATTTTCATCTCTATAAGCAGTTACAAGAGTTTCATTTAAATAAATATCTTTTATTTCAATTGCTTCTATAAAGTTATTTTGGAAATCTAACTCTATTTTATCTTTAAGTCCTTCAATTGCAAAGTTTGAAAGATAAATAACACTAGATTTTGCAATTATTTTTGCTGTTTTATCTATATCTTGTGAAGTATTTATTATAGTTTCATATTTTTCAGGTGCATTTTTTGTTTCCAAAAAATACTTTTTTATAGTAAATTCTCCAAATAAGTAAATTAGTACTATAAGTAAAGCAGGAACAAAAGTATAAGAAAACCTTTTTAAACTTCTTTTTTTCACAATGTATTTAATATCTTTCTAAAATTTTATCATAAGTGCCATCAGCTTTTATTTCTTCAAAAGCTGATTTCCAATCCTTTATTATATCATCACTTGTGTCTTTATTGAAAGCAATATATAATTTTGATTCAAAGAAAGCTTCCATTTTTACTGGAAGAATTTTTTTATCTAAATCTTTTTGTTTAAGATTATAAATAAAAGTCACTTCATCTGCAGGTAGAAGGTCAGTTTTATTTTCTAGCAACTTATTTAGTCTATTGTTAGCTAATGTATTTATATCAAGATTTTTAAACCCAAGCATTTTAAGTGTGTCAAATGTAATAGTATCACCTTCAACAATAATTGAATCTACTTTTTTTGCATCTTCAAGAGTTTTTATATCTAAATCTTTTCTTGATGCATTTTTAAAAAATCTTACTTTAATTGAAGCAATAGGACCTATCCATTTAAAAAGTTTTTCTCTCTCTTTTGATTTTGAAGTAAGAAATAGGGCATAACCTTTTTTTCTTAGGGTTATATTATATGCTCTTTTCCAAGGGAAGAGTTTTATCTCTTTTTTATTTCCTAATCTTTTTTGTATCTCTTTTATTAAGTCTATGCTAATTCCAGATAATCCATTTTTATTTTCTATTTGATAAGGAGCCCATGACTCAGTAAGAGGCTGTATTTGATCACTTGAAAACAAAATATTTATAAATAATAAAAGTATAAATAAAGTTTTCATAACTCTCTCTTTTTTTATAAATTTTTTAATTATATAAAAAAAGTAATAAAAGTATTCTAATATTTTATGATAATGGTTATCAATATAATAAAACTTTAAGTTTTCTACTGTTACTATACTGATATTCATTATCATTTAAAGGATAGAGAGATGTCAGTTTTAATTATCGGTGGAGACAAAATTGATACTATAAAAAGTATTTTAGATCAGTTGGGAAGTTTTTCAGTTACGCATTGGGATACAAGAAAAAAATCAAGTGCTTGTAGAAAAGATATTCCTCAAAATACAGATTATGTATTAATGTTAACAGATTTTGTAAATCATAATGCAATGTACAAATATAGAAAGGAAGCAAAAAAGAAAAATATTCCAGTTATTTGTACAAAAAGAAGTGCTAGTTCAGTGTATTGTGAGGTTTGTAAGTTTTTAAATATAAAAAAATGTGAGGCATAGATGAGCGAATTAGTTATCAATGAACTTAATGGTTTTAAAAACTATAAGTATGAATCAACAACAAGTAGAGTAGTAAACTTAAAAAATATATCTGATGCAGATTTAGATGAATTTTTAGCTATTACAAATATATTAGATAGAAATTACATTAAATATAAGTTTACTACAAATATAGACATTAGAATTTTAGGTAAAAAGTAAAAAATAAAAGGGAAAAAATGTCAAATTTAATTTTAAGAAAAGAGATAAGAAGTGTCATTAGAAACTCAGGACAAGTAGCAAATTCTAAAATGCTTTGTTCAATTGTAAAACTAATGAATATGCGATATAAAAACTTAGATAAAAAAAGAGTTGTATCATTAACAAATGAATTACTTTTTGAGTCAAGAATATAGATGAAAAATTTTGGCTTTAATAGTAAACATGAATATCTTCCTTCTTTTGATAAATTTCAAAGTAGTGTAAATCAAAGATTAATGTTTTTAAAACTTTTTAATCAACAAGTAAACTGTTCTTTGAAGTTTTCAAAAAAGGAGATGTTTTTATGTAAAAACAACTCTTTATTTGAGATTTTTATTAACAAAATATTTACTAACTTACAATGTAGTTCTAATTATTCTTCTAATGTTAATATTGATATAAAAAAAACGATATTAATAAATAAGTTCTTAAAAAAAGTTAGATTAAGAACAGAAACAATCCCTATAAAATACTCTATATTTACAAAAAATATTAATAATTTAAAGAAATCAACTGCTTTAATAAAACTACTTTTAGAAAACGATTTTTCATTTTTTTTAGATGGAAATAATAGTTTTAAGAAGTTTGTTTCTAATAAAATTGTTAGTTCTTCTCATAATAGAGAAGTAACTGTTAGTGATGACTGCATTGATATAATCTCACATGAACAACTATTCCAGACTAAAATATTCACTTTTTGGGAATTTATAAATAGTAAAAAACTAGATATTGATAAACATATAAATAAAGCAGTTAAATGTATTAAAGAAAGTAATTTTAAACAAGTTTATTTAGTTTATCCCAAAAATGATGATTTTTGTAAACATGTAAGTGTTAGATGTAATGATATAAAAAGCACTGAGTATAACATTAAATTAGTTCCATACTCAATGCGTTCAACTTTAAGATAATTTAGGAGGAAAAATATGAAAGCAATATTTTATGCAACAAGTACAGGAAATACAGAAGAGGTTGCAAATAAAATTCATGAAAAATTAGATGGGTTTGAATTAATAGATATTTCAAGTGATGGCGTTGATAAAATCAATGATTGTGAATCAGTTATTTTAGGTGTTTCTACTTGGGGTGAGGGTGAATTACAAGATGATTGGGAAGATTGTTTTGATGATATACAAGAAATAGATTTTAAAGATAAAAAAGTTGCACTTTTTGGCTTAGGAGATCAAGACAGTTATGGTCATGAGTTTGTAGATGCTTTGGGAATTATGTATGAAACATTAGTTGAAAAAAATGTACAAATCGTAGGTGAAACTTCAACTGATGGGTATGATTATGAATATTCTAAAGCTGAGGTAAATGGGAAGTTTGTAGGATTAGTAATTGATGAAGATAATCAAGAAGATTTAACAGATGAAAGAGTAGAAAATTGGTGTAAGCAAATAAAAGATTTAATATAGTATTGATAATTATTCTTAAAATCAAGAAATATTAAGTTTTTTTTTATTACAATTCAAAACTAATTCAAGCTGGTTGAATTACACACAAGGAGATTTAATGAAAAAAATAAGTTTAATTGCTGCATCTTTACTATTATCAACTAATTTAGTTGCTAATAGCTTTGATGAAGCTTTCAAAGCAGGTTCTGTAAGCGGTGACATTACACTATATGGTGAAAAGCAAGATAATAGTGGTGGAAATAAAGACTCAGGTTTTTCTATGGGGTCTATTGGACTTTCATATGAAACTGGTGAGCTAAATGGTTTTAAAGCAGCAGTAGGTTTTAGAGGAAATCACGATTTTTCTGAAGTAGAAGAAGATGATTATTCTGATGGAAGTGAAAAAGAAGCAATTCTTCATACTGCTAATATCTCGTATGCTAATAAATATTTAGGATTAACTCTTGGTAGACAAGAGATTGATTTAGAATGGTTAGGAGACTACCATGAATCAGCGGTTCTTGGCATTACTGCAATTCCTAATACAACTGTTGTACTTGGATATACAAATAGAATAGCAGTTGCAGATGCAGATGCACCTTTAGAAGATTTTGATGATTTTGGTGAAACAAGTGAAGGTAAAAAGATTGATTATGCTGCTGTAATAGATGCAAAATATGAAGGTGTAAAAGGTTTAGTTGTTAATCCTTATTTTTATGATGCAGACAATTTAGCTAACTGGTTTGGTTTAAAAGTTGATTATGATACTGATATGTTTGGTGTAACTGTGCATGGGGCAAGTTCAAATGAAGATGTTTCAGGAACAAAAGATGGAGATATCGCTCATATTGAAGGTAGATTAAATATTGCAGGATTTGGTTTTAATCTTGGATATATAACTACTGATAATAATGGTGGAGTAGGTTCAATGGCTACTTTAGGTGAGAATATTAATCCTTTTGATGCCTTAAGAGGTGGTGATGGTGAAAAGGTTTATGAAACAGATACCGAAACTACTTATTTAAATGTAAACTATGAAATATCTGGTGTTGAACTAGGAGCTATGTATGGTGAAATGGAATATGGAAGTGACAAAGATAAAGAGTTTGATTTTACTGTAGATTACGGAATCACTGATAACTTATCTATTGGTGCACTTTATGTAAATCTTGACGCCCAAGATAGTGATGATGATTATGATAAATTAACTTTAACAGTTGAGTATTCATTTTAATAAAACTTATTAAAAAATAAGGAAGAGACTTTTTTAAGTTCTTCCTTATAAACTTTATATAATCTCTTCTTTATCTAATTCAGAAAATTCATTATTAATTATGGCATCTTCATGGAAATATTCAATCTTATTTTCTGCTGTTTCTAAATTCTTAAATTTTGCAATATGAAAAATAGCATCACCTTCTTGGATTAAAGGAATTTCAGATTTACCAATAATTATTCCATCAAAACTTGCTCTTATTTCATAACTCATGTCATCTAAAGGTTCATCAACATAGGCTATAACTTCATCTTCTTTAACTGTTTCTCCTAAGCCTTTAATAGTTCTTATAATTCCACTTTCAGTTGATCTAATCCATTGACTTGTTTTTGCAATAATAGGAAGAGAAAATTTTTTTCTTTTAGTTGTTTTAGGAATCATTTGTGTCTCTCTTAAGACATTTATTATTCCTTTTACTCCTATTCTAATTGATTTCTCATCAAATCTTAAAGCTTCTCCTGCTTCATAAAGTAAAACAGGAATTCCTCTATTTTGGGCTTCTTCTCTTAATGAACCATGTCTTAATTCAGAGTGTAAAACAACTGGTGCTTCAAAAGCTTTTGCAAGATTGTAGGTAAAAGGATTATTTAAATCTGTACGAACTTGAGGTAGATTTGATTTATGAATAGAAGCAGTATGTAAATCTATTCCAAAATCACATTTTGTAACAATTTCATCAAAAAATATTTTTGCAATTCTACTAGCAAGTGAGCCTTTTTTTGAGCCAGGAAAAGATCTATTTAAATCTCTTCTATCTGGCATATATCTTGATAAAGTTGTTACTCCATATGTATTTACAATAGGAATTAAAATCAAAGTTCCTTTTAGTTTTTTAAGAATAGTAAGCTTTCTTAATCTTCTAATAATTTCAATACCATTTAATTCATCCCCGTGAACAGCTGCACTAACAAAAATAGTTGGACCATCTCTTCTTCCTCTTATGATTCTAATAGGTAATCTCATAGGAGAGTGATAAAGTTTTGGAAGCTTTAAATCTAAAGTAATATTTGAATTTGCTTCTATTTCAGTATCAGCTATTATTAGCTTTTTCATAATTATGCCCCAATATTATCTCTTTTGATTCTTCTTTTTTTGCCTCCTGGGTTAGGTACATTCTTTTCAATATAATCCATAATCTTTCCAGCAATATCAATTTGAGTTGATTTTTCTATTCCTTCTAAACCTGGACTTGAATTAACTTCCATTACAAGAGGACCACGACTTGAAGGAATCATATCTACTCCACAAACTCCTAAGCCCATAGCTTTTGCAGCTGCTAAGGCAGTTGATTTTTCTTTTCTATTTAATTTATAAGATGTAGCACTTCCACCTTGGTGTAAGTTTGATCTAAAATCTCCTTCTGCACCTTGTCTTTTCATTGCTCCAACAACTTCACCACCTACAACTAAAGCTCTTATATCAGCTCCTCCTGCTTCTTCTATAAACTCTTGAACAAGTAAGTTTACATCCATCCCATAAAAGGCATCTAAAACAGATTTTGCAGCTTTTTCACTATCTAGTAGTACTACTCCAACACCTTGAGTTCCTTCTAAAATTTTAAGAACCAATGGTGCTCCACCACTTAGGGCAATAACGTCCTTTGCACTCGATTTGTTTGAGGCAAAAACGGTTCTTGGCATATCAACACCATTCTTTGATAAAACTTGTAAACTTCTTAGTTTGTCTCTACTTCTTGCAATAGCTAAATTTCCAGAAGTACTAAAAACATCCATCATTTCAAAATGTCTTACCATTGCAGTTCCATAAAATGTTCTACTTGCGCCAATTCTTGGAATAATTGCATCTGGAACAGGTAATTTTTTTCCTAAATAATTTATTAAAAGTTCACCTTTAATAATTTCAATTGTGCACCTTAAATAATCAATTACTTTTATTTCCCAGCCTTTTTTTTCTCCTGCTTCAACTAATCTTCTAGTAGAATATAGCTTTGAATTTCTTGATAAAATATATACTCTCATTTTGCCCTCTCTTATAATTTAGATAAATACTCTTTTGATACATCAACTAAGAACCTCTTACTTAAGAACTTTCTTCCTATTAGCATAGGTAGTTTCATATCTGCTCTATTTGTAAGAGTAATTACACTCTTATACTTTTTGCCCATAAATTCTACATTAACCTTGATAGAAGCTCTTTCTTGAAGTTGACCATTAGAACTTCTTACTTTTTTTAATTTAAAAAGTGGCATTTTCATTCTCTTCCCATGATAAGAAGGGTGTACTTCATCAAGTAGTGTAAAATATACTAAATTATCTTTTATCTCTATATCATCACAGTGTAATGCATTTGAGTCTGCACCTGTGTCAACTTTTGCATCTAAGTCATAAAGTTCTAAATCAATTATTGATATAAGTTCTTTTTTACCCACAATTTTCATATGTAAATACTCGCATATTAAGATGTAAATTAATTAAAATTATTACTCTATGCTATCATAAAATTATTAAAATATAAGTGTTTGAGTTTAGAAGAGGGAGTTTATTCCTCTTCTAGTAGGTGTTCGTATCTTTTGTCAGTTAAAAGTTTCATAAATGCAACTAAGGCATCTATTTTTCTATCATTTTGTTTTTTTGCTTTTAAATCCTCTAAGGAAATAGTCTCTTCTACTTCAGGTTCTGCCCAAGGTTTTCCTGTTTCTGGATTTATTGTTCTTTCTTTATTATTATATTTATCATAAAATTCAACTACAGTTCTTAAATCTTTAAATACACCATTGTGCATATATGGAGCAGTAACTGCTACATTTCTTAAAGTAGGAACTTTGTGTTTACCTAAATGTTTTTTATCAGTAACTTTTGGATTTGCTAATAAGCCTTTATCAATATCTTTTACACCATTTTTAGCTCTTAATTCATGATTAATAGGTGTTCCTATATTGTGATACTCATAGTTTGTAAATGTTTCACCCTCTGAATCTTCTGGTTTATTTAAGTGGCAGTTGGCACAAGAGTTATTTGCATTTGAGAAAAATAGTGATCTTCCTAAATCCTCTAATGGAGTTAAATCATATTCCCCTCTTAAAAATCTATCATATTTTGAATCAAAAGGTGCAAATTCTTTTGTTTGTTCAAATTTTTCAATTGAATCAGTCATTGCAGTATAAGCTTTTTCATTTGATAAGAAAATATCTTCCCCATAAATTGTCTTAAATGTTTCTAAATAATAAGGGTTCTCTTTAAGTCTATCTACAACAGCTTTTTTAGATGGCATTCCCATTTCAATTGGATTTGTAGGAGGACCTCCTGCTTGTCCTGCTAAAGTATCTTCTCTTCCATCCCAGAATTGACCACCAATATATTGCTTGCTTTCTTTATCATAATGAAACTTTGGGCTAAACATTGCATATGCTGCACTTGGTGCTTGTCTATCGCCTAGAGATTTGTTGTTGTCCCCAAGAGATGCCATGGCTTTTATTCCATTGTCTCTATCATCGGTAAAACCTCTATTAGGATTGTGACAAGTAGCACAAGCTTGTGTTCTATTTTTAGATAAGTTTTTATCAAAGAATAAGACTTTTCCTAATTGTTCTTTTTGTTTTATTTTTTGTTCTAACTCTTCTTTTGATAAAGTAGAGTTTGTACAACCAGCAACAAGTAAAGCAGTCGTTGCTAGGGCAACTAGATTTAAATATTTCATTAACTTCTCCTTCTTAAAATATTTATAAATGGTAATAGTAATAAGTTTTTTATTGAGTTATACTCTTTCATTTGCTCTTTTCTAAGTCCAAATTTTAAAACTTTAACTTCCTGTGAAAGTTTTAATGTTCCAAAAACTCTATCCCAAACACTCAAATATCCACCATAATTTTTATCAAAAAAGTTTTTACTATGATGTATTTGATGTTGTTTTGGTGAAATAAGCCATTTTTCTAAAAAAGTAAAATATCCAAGAGGAATATGTGAATGTCTTAAGTTTGAACCTAAAAAAGAAAAAAGAAATACAAAAGCATTAGCCCCAATTATTTCTACAGTTCCAATTTTTGAACCAAAAAAATACAGAAATACTCCAGTTGTAAGTCCTATACTAAAAGAGTATCGAAAACCAAAAAGAATATTCTCTATTGGGTGAACTCTATAAAAAGTTAGAGGATTTAAAACTTTTGCACTATGATGTATCTTATGAAACTCCCATAAAAAAGGAATAGTATGAAGAAATCTATGAAGCCAATATCTTGTAAAGTCACTTATAATAAAAAGTGTAATAGTGTACATAATAATTACTACTTCATAAGAAAGAGTATTTATATGATTAAATCCAAACTCTAAATAAAGAAGTTTTCTTATATATAATGCAACACTATTTGCGCTAATTACTATTGGAAAAATTATTGCAACTTTAATAATATATGAAAGAATAAAATAGTAATAATCAAGCTTAGCACTTGGGTGTAGCCATAAAGCTTTAGATATATTAGTTCTTATATATTTTTTATTAAAGTATAAATAAATCATTGCAATAGCAATTGAAGAGATAATATAAACCCAGAAAGTTCTCTTATCTGGGTTTATTAAATACTCAAAGAGTAAAAGGTCATTCACTTTTAGTCACCATCTGCATCAATTATTTTTGCATTTATTGAAAGTTCTTCAATTAAGTCTAAAAAAAGAACAACATGAATTGTATTTGTTACTTCATAAAGCTCTTTTGCATCTTTAAAATCATCATCTTTAATCTTATCATTTAATGAGATTGCTTTTGTAATAGAGTCTCTTAAAACATCAACTTGTTTATTATGAGTTAAATCTTTAAGATAATCTCCATAGTCATAATAATTTTCGCTGTTAAAAATATTTTTATATGTATTTAAAATAGCAGCAATAGCTAAAGAAGAGTTCTTACTAATAAAATATTCACCTCTTTTATTATCAAAGTTGTCTTTATATTTTTTGCTAGTACCTAAAATATCTCCAACTCTCCACTCTTTTAGTTTATATGTATTTTGAATTAATCTATTGATTAAAATTCCATTTGCTTTTTTTAAATCACTTAGAAAAGTTTTATGTAAGGCTTTATACTCATTATTGATATCTTCAAGGTAAGACTTAATTCTTTTTACAATAGTAAGAGTTAGTTCATTTACTCTTTTATTTTTAATATCTTTTTTATATAAAACATACTCTAATGCATTTATTGATTTAAGTGAGTTTTTAAATAGAGCAATTCTTGGTTCATCGTTACTTTTTATAGCTCGGTCTAATTGTATTTTTATATCTTCATTTCCATGATGATAAATATCAATTAATCTTGGAGTATCAATATAATCTTCATTTAAATCACCTAAAATGTAAACTGATTGAACACTTTTCCATGATGTAACAAGGTTTTTAAACTCTTTTTTTGCATTTTCTATATTTTTATTAGTAATCTCTTTTTCTAAAGCTTTAATATCTTCTAAAACTTTTTGTGAATCTTTTAATATCACTTGTTCATAGATATTGTTTAATGCTTTTTTATTTTTGTCAACCGCTGCATTTGAGATAGTAACTAAACAAAGTATTGTTAGAACTATTTTTAATATTTTCATTTTATAACCTTTCTAAAAATTGTAGTAATTCTTTTCTTTTTTCTTTTTGTAAGTTCATGAACGCTTCTTTCGAAGTTTCTGCTTCTCCACCATGCCAAAGTATTGCTTCTTGGAAGGTTCTTGCTCTTCCATCATGTAATAATCTTGGCTTTTTGCCATTAATCTTTTCATGCAAACTTAAACCCCATAGAGCAGGTGTTTTCCATTCACTACCACTTGCATTAAACTCTGTTCTTCCATCTGCTAAACCCTCTCCCATGTCATGCAATAATAGGTCAGTAAATGGTGAAATATTTATACCACTTTTTGTAGTAAATGAATCTTTATGACAATCTGCACAACCAATAGATTTAAAAAGTTTTAATCCTTTTTTATATAAATCATCTTTTGGAGCAGTATATGTTTGTCTTTTCTTTATATAAAAATCAATTGCATGTAGTCTATTGTCTGGTAAGTCTATTTTATGTCTAGCTTTTGGAACTTTTTTGCAAGCTATTTGTTTATCTGTACATCTATCTTCTGTAAAAATTGTAGTTGTTAAACCCATATCATTTATAGCTGCATCTGCTGTTTGATGTACTAGTGATGTATTATTTGCTTTCCAAGAATATTTACCTATTTCTTTTTTCTTTGTAATAGGAGAGTAGGCATAATTAACACGTCCAGAAATTCCATCTTTATTTTTATCAAATTCATCTGCATTTGCTAATATTTGTTCATCCGGAATATCTTCTATTAGTCCTAAACCATTTAAAGAGGGTGCAATTCTAAATGTTATAATAGTATCTTTGTGTAATTCTCCATATTGTAAATCATTTAATACATAAGTAGGTTTTAAAATAGTATCAACTTCACCATCTGGAAACTTCACTTTAAGTTCTTCAAATTTTATTTCTGGTTTTGCTTCAAACTTTACATCAAGTGTACCATTTATTGCAATTTGACCACCATAAGTTGGTTCAGGAATTAAGGGATTTGTTTTTAAAAACTCTAACTCTTCTTTTAAGCCTTTTGAAGGAATTGATAGTTTAGGAATAACAGATCTTGATAAACTACCATCTTCATTGTATAAATTACCTCTACCATTACTTGGGTGACAACTATTACAGGTATTTGCATTAAATAAAGGACCTAATCCATCCCTAGCTGTAGTAGCACTTGGAGCTTCAACCCAAGGAATTCTAAAAAAACTTTTTCCTAAAATAAATTTATCGTACTCTTCATTTGATAAAGAATTTACAGGCTTTAGTAAGGTTTTTTTATTTTGGCTATGAGTTATTTCTGAACTATTAGCTAAAACCGCAAAAAGCCCAATAGCAAAAAGTGCTACGAGGCTTTTATTTATAAGGGTTTTATTAATTGATTTGAAATTATAGTTTTGTTTCTTCTGGATCTGTAACATCGTCTGTACTTAAAGAGATTCCATTTGCATTTGCAATTGTAACCATTTCATCACCAAGTTTTCTCATTTGATTTTTAAGTTTTACAATAACTTTTGCCATTGGATTATCTGGCTGAATTTGGTAATCAAAGTGTTCTTTTGTTTTTGCTGTTTTATCAACTTTTGCAATTTTTTCTTCAATAGATGACATTAAAGCAGTAATTCTAGCTTTGTCTTCTTTTGAAACTTTATCTAATAATGATGGACCATAGTCTTTACCATTATAAGTTGATGTTAAAATATTTTTGAAACCTAAATAGTTTGTTACAATATCTCTATGTGTATTATCAGAGAAGCAAGAGTGCTCATCTTCTTCAGATGGTGTTAATACAGCAACTGCAATTCTTTCATTTGCAAGTTCTGATTTAATAAATACACCCATACCAGCAATAACTTGTTTTAATGCTTCTTCTTTAGATAAATTTTTAGCCGCATCTTTTCCTGTTAATTTTCCTTGGAATGCTGCTTGATATAAACCATCTTTATTCCAAGCTGAAGTAACAGTTTCTAAATCAGAAACAATTTTTTGTGCAGAAGCTTTTAAGTAAGCTAATCTTCTTGGTGCATTTACATCTGAAGTAAAATCAGAAAGTGGTCTTTGTCCCGCTGTTAATGGACCATGAGTAATTGAATCTTTTACAAAGTTAGAGTAATCTTGATCTTGTCCCCATAATAAAAACTCAACAGCGTGATATCCAGTAGATACATTTGCTTCTCCACCATTTTCATTTAATGCAGTTAAAGCATCAACTGTAATAGAACTTACATCAACTGTTGATGAATCTTCTCCACCTGGATTAAACTTACCTTTTGTATCAATGATATTTCCAGCAGTTCTTTTACCATTTGCATCAATAGTATAGTCAATCATATTTTCATCTAGTGGCCAAGCATTTAATTGCCCTTCTAATGCACCATATTTTTCTGCTACCCAACCTTCTTCTGCATCAATTGGACCATTTGAAAGTCTAAAAATTTCAGTTTGTCCATAAGACTCTCTAGAAACTAACCAAGCATCTTTTGCTGCTAGTAAATTTTTTTCTGTAGGATTTGCTGCAAATTTATTAATAGCATTTTGTAATGCTTTTGCATCTTGAAGTGCATCATTGTAGTTATCATGTGCAATCATTGCATAAGCACTTAAAACATCACCTTTTTCTATGTTGTGGTGTGAATGTACTTTTGAATCTGAATTTGAAGCTGCACAACCAGCGAATGCTAGTGCTGCTGCAAAACTAATACTTGCTGCTAATAATTTTGTTTTGTTCATATTTTTCCTTTTAGTTTTCTAAGTGATAGTCGTTATCAAATAATAAGAGTATTCTAAATGAATCACACTTAAATCATACTTAATATTGATAGTCTTTATCAGTATTATAGATTATTAATATATTTTCTAATTGTGTTTATAAGTTCATCATTAATTGATTTCATATCAATTTCATCTTTATAGCATTCGTATTCTTCTAAAATAAAAATATAGTTATTTAATGTATTAATTAACTTGATTTCATTAGTTAGTAATACTAATTTTGAAATAATAGATCTAATAACTACTTTTTTTTCTGCTAAGTTTTCACAAGACATTGTAACAATCTCATCACTTAATATAGAAAAGGTATTAAGCTTTTTTTCTCTTAACCATTTTTTTCTATCTTGCTTTTGAGAAATTTTTGAACTAATTACTGAATCAATTAACTTTGTGGCAATTGTTCCAACTAATGCATTGCTTGCAAGAGTGTTTATAGCAGGTAGTGCAATCATTTTTTATCCTTTACTTGATAATAGCTATCAAAATTATAAGAGAAGAAGTCTTAAAAGGAGTTTAAAATGATAATTACTATCATTAATATTAAATTAAGAATATTTACATTAGTATTTTGATACTGATTATTAAGGTTGAAAATGAAAAGAGAGTATCAAGTATCAAATTTACATAAAAAGAATATCAAAATTCATAGTAGGCTTTGGAAAGTTTATACTCTAGCTTTATTAGTTAGTATTGTAATAATATATATAAGAGGATAATAATGAATACTAAACATGGAATGACATTCGATGCATTTTTAAAAAACTTCAAACTACATGTATCAAAACTTGGATTTAAAAACTCAATTCAAAAAGATTATATTTTAAAAATTCTTTTTTATTCAGAGGAACACTTAACGGCTGAACAAATAGCTTTTAAAGTAAAAGAAGAATATAACATTGATGTGGGAATTGCAACAGTTTACAGAACAGTTAAGTTTTTTGAAGATTTAAATATTCTTGATAGTTTAGATGTTGGAGATAGTGTAAAAAGATATGAGCTTAAAATTTCAGAACATCATGACCACTTAGTTTGTACCTCTTGCCATAAAATTATTGAGTTTTCTGATGACACAATTGAAGAAAAACAAGAATCAATTGCAAAAGATAATAATTTTATTTTAAAAGACCATGCAATGATAATTTATGGCTTGTGTGAAGATTGCCAATAAAAGAGTTTCTCCTTTTTTAACAAAGAATCTTTAACTTCTCTTTTTCTTTATTTTATAAATTAATAAAAATAAAATTTGTTGATAGTGATTCTAAATTTATAATAAGTTATTATTAAGATTAAGATACAATAATTACAAAAAGGAATTAAATGATAAGTACTGAAGATATTATTAAAATAGCTAGCTATTTTACTGTTATAGCTCATACTCCTGGAAGATTAAGAGTAAGAGTAAATCCAAAAATTAAAAATGAAAGTGGAAATATCACTTTAGAGGATATAGAAAACTTACCAGAAAAGATTGATGGAATAAACAGTATTAAAGTTAAAAAAATAATAGCTTCTGTAACTATTACTTATGATCCTTCTGTTTTTCCTCCTAGTCTATGGGATGATTTAATAGCAAATAGAAACCTAAATGAAATCACAGAGCTAATAAATAGTTTAGCAAAGGAGGTTGTGTAATTGGCAGCAAATTTAGATGAGGCTTTATTAATAAGCCAGAGAATAGATGTAAATGATCCTCAACCAATAGTTTCTCAAGCACTTAGAATAGCAATTTATGATGAATGTAAAGCATATGAAGCATATGTAAGAATAATTGAGAAATTTGGTTTAGTTCAACCTTTTGTGCATATAAAAGAATCTGAAGCTAGGCACTATCAAGCTTTAATCTTTTTATTACAAAAATATAATGTAGAGGTACCAATTAACGATTGGCATTTAAAGATTGAAGCACCAAATAGTTTTATTGAAGCTTGTGAATTAGGCGTGGCAAGTGAAATTCAAAATATTGCTATGTATGATAATCTTTTAACTCATGTTCAAGAAGCAGATATAAGAGATGTTTTTTATCAACTACAGGCTCATTCTTATAATAACCATTTGCCAGCTTTTAGAAACTGTATTTTAAATCATTATACAGTAGCAAATGATGTTCAAGGTTTTAATCAAGAACAAATAATGGAAAAAATTGGTGAGTATCAAATGATATTAGAAGATATGCTAAATGGAAATATGGATGAAGCAAAATTGACAAATCTATTTTCTAAGTTAAATCTTTCAATGCTTTCAGGAGCAGCACTAGGCGCAGCTGGTGTTGCATTTTTTAATGACTATATGAATAAAAAAGATAAGGAGTAAGTCATGGCTTTACCATTTGTAGTAGGATTAGCAGTAGGAGCAGGGGCAGTATATGCTTTTACAAAATCAGATAAGTTAAAAGAAAAAGCAACTTCAATATTTTCAAAATCAAAAGACGTAGCTAATACTTCAATTGAAAAAAGTAAAGAAACTGTTGATGAGGTAAAAGATACAATCAATGCAACAGCAGCATGCATAAAAGAGAAAAAAGAACAACAAAAACAAGAAAATAATAAAGAAAAAAAAGAGGACTCTAAATAATGAATCAACCTTTAATTAATAATCCATCAAATCCTATTTTAAGAAGTGTAATAACTGGAGCAATTGCTTCAGCTGTTGCATCAAGCACTATTAATATGAGAAAAGTTAAAAATCAAGAGATTAGTAAAAAAGAAGCACTAAGAGATACTTTTAAAAGAACATCTCAAGGAGCAATTGCAACGGGAGCTGCTGTCGCTACTGCTGATTATCTATCTCAAAAGGGTGGATTTATAAAAGCAATGACAACTATCTCTGTTGGAATGGCAGGAATTTATGCATTAGAAGTTTTAGATGATAAACTAAATAAATGTGATGAAAAAGAGTGTTGCGAAGATGTTACTTTAATTGCAAAGGAGCAATAGATGAATCAAAATGGAAATCAAAACCCACAAAATATGAATATAAACCAAAATCAAATGAATAATATGAATCAACAAAATATGTATGATCCAAATATTGATAATACAAGAGTTGGAGCAACTGCTTCAATGAATATAAATCAAAATCCATATATAAATCAAAATCAACAGTTTTCAAATGCACAACAAAATCCTCAAAATCAAGGTATGTTTAATAATGCTGATTTTGTAAAGGGTGCTTTAGTTGGAGCAGCTGTAACTTTCCTTTTAACAAATAAAGGTGCTCAAGAAACTATTATGAAAGCAGCTTCAAAGGGAACTGAACTTTTTCAAGCAGGAATGGAAGAGTTAAAAGAGCGATATGAAGATGCAAAAGCTCAAATGGAAGCAAACCAAGAATAATAGCTATGAGTAATAACTATAAAATAGTACACCAAACTAACTTACGGGTTAGATATAAATATTCTTTATTAGATGATAAATATATTGATGAAAATATATTAAAAAAAGATTTAGAGAAGTTAGAAGGTGTAGAAAGTGTAAGAGTTAATAAAGTAGCAAAAAGTGTTGTAGTTAACTTCACTGACTCTAAAGTTTTAGAAGCTGTAGAAAAGAGACTTAAAGATTTAACCCTTGATGATTTATTAGAATCTTGTAAAAATGAAGCAGTGTGTGTTTCTTGTGTTAGTAATGAAGATCCTAGCATAAAAGGAATAGTGAGAGCTAGTTCTGCTTTACTTGCAGAAAGACTTACAAAAAATAGTTTAATCAAAGCTACTGTTTCTTCTGTTGCTGCTGCACCTTTATTACTTGAAGGAAGTAAAGAACTTTTTGAAGAAGGTCTTACTTCAAAGGTATTAGAAAGTGCAGCAGTTGGTATCTCTTTATATAGAAAAGATTATTTAGCTGCAAACTCTACAAACGCAATGTTAGAGTTAGGTGAATATATTGAAGAAACAACAGTACATAAAAGTGATGATTTATTAAAAGAGCTTTCTAAGCCAAATGTTGAAGAAGCTTGGATTGAAAAAGAAGTTGACGGAAAAATCACAGAAGTTTTAGTTAAAAGTAGTGAGATTAAAACTGGTGATGTTGTAGTTGTAGGAGTTGGAAATACAATTGCAGTTGATGGTCATATTTTAGATGGAAGTGCAAGTGTAAATGAAGTTTCAATGACTGGTGAAGCTGAACCTGTTACTAAAAGAAGAGGGGATAGAGTTATTTCTGGAACTATCATTGAAGATGGTAGATTAAGAATTTGGGCTGAATATGTAGGGGCAGATACAGCAACACAAAGAATCAAGCACTATATAGAAAACTCATTGAATGAAAAGTCTTCTGTTCAATTAAAAGCTACAAAATTAGCTGACAAATTAGTTCCTGTAACTCTTGGACTTGCTGGTACTTCATATGTTTTAACAAAAGATTTTGAAAGAACAGCTTCTATTTTACAAGCTGATTACTCTTGTGCTTTAAAACTTGCAACTCCTGTAGCTTTTAAAACAACTATTTCAAAAGCAGGACATAGTGGTATTATGATTAAAGGTGCAAAATCTATTGAATCTTTAAGTAGCGCTGATACCTTTGTTTTTGATAAAACTGGAACTTTAACTGAAGGAGAACTTGAAGTTATCTCAGTTGAGTCATATGATGATGAGTGGACTGAAGAAGATGTTTTAAATCTTACTGCTTCAACAGAAGAACACTATTTCCATCCTGTTGCTGAAGCTGTTGTAAAAGCTGCAAAAGAAAAAGGGTTTGTACATATGCACCATGAAGAAGTTGAATTTATTGTTGCCCATGGTGTAAAAACAGAAGTTGATGGAAAACAAGTAGTTATTGGAAGTAGGCATTTTTTAGAAGATGATGAAAAAATTAATTTTGGTAAAGCTAAAACAAGAATTCAGAAATCCTTAGACAAAGGAGAAACACTTCTTTACATAGGTTTTGATGGAAAACTTTTAGGAACAATCTCTTTAGCGGATAATTTAAGAAAAAATACTAAATCTTCTATACAAAAATTAAGAGAACTTGGTGTTAAAAATATTGTAATGCTAACAGGAGATACTAAGAAAAAAGCTTCGATGATAGCCCAAGAGCTTGATATTGATGAGGTAAGAGCAGAACTTTTACCAACTGATAAAGCTAAAATTGTAAAAGAGCTTATGGATGAAGGTAGAAAAGTTGCATTTGTTGGAGATGGAATAAATGATGCTCCAGCATTAATCTCTTCTCATGTTGGTATATCAATGAGTAGGGGAGCAGATATTGCAAAAGCAACAGCAGATGTAAGTTTATTAAAAGATGATATATCAGCAGTTGTAGAAGCTAAAGAGTTAGCAAATAACACAATGAAATTAATTAACAATAACTTCAATGCAACAGTAGGAATAAATTCAGCTATTTTAGCAGGAGCTACTTTTGGATTGTTTTCTCCTATACAAACAGCAGTACTACATAATGGTACTACTATAGGTTTACTTCTAAACTCAATTAGAGGTGTAAAAGTAAATAAATTAAAGTAGAAGAAAATTCTTCTACTTTTAATTATTCTTTAGAAATTTTCATTAAATTTACATACCAGTCTTCATCAACTGTGTCTAAATCAATACTTGAAAGAAATATCTCTAAATTATATGCATCATTTACATTTAATTCTTCGATAAACTCTTCTGGAATAAATAGTGCTTCTGTGCAGTAACTAAATAGTTGTTCTTCACATTGGATATCTTCCATACCCCAACCATCTTCAAAATCACTTACAATAAAATATCTTTCTGGTTCAACTTTACTCTTCAAGTAGATCCTTTCTTTTTTGGTTTATTTAAAAATTTCTTGATCAATTTTTTTAAAGTTTTTGTCAAAAATTGCGACATGATAACTTTTCTCATCTGTATATCTTATTAGATAATATTTAGGATTTGAAATAAGTTGTAATCTCATTGTTTTATAATCAAAATTATCTAGTTCTAAGCCCCTAAATTGAAGGTCTTTATAATCAATTAAATAAATTTTGTTATTTTTAGAAATTGCAAATCCTGCTAGTTTTTGTTGGTTATTTTCAGCTATTTTTATATGTTTTATTTCAATATTTTTAGGATAAGTAACTTCTTTTAAATAAATTTCATTATTAGCTCTATTTATTTTAAAAAGTTTATCTTTTGCATCAAGAAAAAAGTAACCTAAATCAAATGGTTTTAAATTTGTTGCTTTTCCCCAAATATTTTTAATTGGAAAAGTGACATTGTTTTTCTTAACTAATTTCTTAACCTTATTTGTAAGTTTATTATCTAGCTTTTCATCAAAGTTATATATTTTTATTTCTTTATTTTTAAATAAAATAAACTCTTCTGGAAATTTAATCATTCCTATATTACTTATTGGATTTATAAAAGGAAAGAAGTCTAGTTCTTGTTTTTTTAAATCTTCTGGGTTGTATGAAAAACTTAATCTTGATTCTTTAATAATTTTTTTATTAAAACTTTCATTACCAATTTTTATTGGAAGTTTATTTTGAATATCAAGATTTCTCCAATATACAAAAGGTAGATAAGACTCATAAGTCTTTCTATCAAAGGTTTCTTTACCTTTTATTCCATATTCAAAATGATGCTCTCCAAAGTTTTTTTGATAAATAAACTCTTCTTTTATTGGTGAATAGAATATATAGTATTTATTAAAACTTTTTTTGTATTTTTCTTTGTAGGTATTGTAGGAGAAGAAAGAAACTATTACAATAGATATAAGAAGCAAACTTTTATATAATTTACTTTTTAGTCGTTGTTCTTTTATACTATAAAAACTATCTAATGTAATAAAAAACATTGTAGCAAGCAATACTAAGCAAAACAGATCAAAAGATGTATATATACTTTTATGAAAATTAGTTGTAATAAATAGAGTAATAAGTAGTTTTATTACACTAAATAAAGGCTTTCTTTCAATAATAGCAGAACTAATCCCAAGGTATAAAATTGTTGCTGAAAGTAAATAGAAAAACATATCTTTTAAAGCTATAAAAATCATCTCATAAGGATAGTAGTTTAATAAAATAAAATAAGTTGAAATACTAAAGATAATACAAATTATAAATAGACAAAAAAATCCTACAGCAAGGTGCATAGATAAAGATTTGTACATGTCAATTGGAAGATGAATCATTATTTTTATTTTTTTACCCATTTTTTCAGGAATAAATTGAAAAGAAGATATTAAAAAGGCTGTTATATAAAACAAGTATGAAAAATATTGGTATGGTTTTTGTTCTAAAGTAATAAACCTATACCACATCATAGACTCAGGTTCAACAGTTGAAAAAAGAAAATCAAGCCTAAACCAAAAATATCCTAATATAAAAATACTTAGAAATAATAAAGAAATTACTAAATATTTAATCTTTAACCACTCTTTTTTAACAATTGAATAAATCATTTTAATACTTTCCTACAAAACCTAAGAACTTATCTTCAAAACTAGTTTGAACTTCCTTTAGGTTTTCAAATTTTTCAAAACTATATATTTTCTTTTTGCCCTTGAACTCTTCAATTCTATGAATAAGTGATTTGTCTATTTTTTCATTATGAAATTCATAGCATCTAAAATTATCAATAAAATTAGACATTTTATCTTGATATACTTTTCCACCCTTTTGGACAATTGCCATGTCATCAATTAGGTCAACTAAATCTTCCATTACATGAGAGGTTATTAGTACCGTTATTTTTTTTTCTTTTATATAATCTTTTAAATAATCAATAAAAAGTCTTCTATATCCTGCATCTAATCCCATTGAATAATCATCTAATATAAGTAGTTTTGCATTTTGTGCAAATAAACCTCCTAAAACAACTTGAGATTTTTGTCCAAAGGATAAAGTTGAGATTTTTTGCTCATAGGATAAATTCATTAAGTCAATAAGTTCATAGAATATATTTTTATCCCAAGTTTCATAAAAAGAAGAATAAAACTCTTCGTTTTGTTTAATTGTCATAAAATCATAAGCAATAAACCCTTCATGAAGAAGTGCAATTTTTTTCTTTGTTTGAGACGATAAATTATGAGAAGACTCATTAAATAGTGTACAACTACCTTTTAATGGTTTGATATATCCCATTAAAATATTTATTAAAGTTGACTTTCCAACACCATTTTTGCCTAAAATACCATAAACTGAGCCTTCATTAATTGAAAGGTTTAGATTTTCATATATAATTTTCTCACTATACTTGTGTGTTAGGTTTTCTATTTTAATAATTGTTTTTTGCAAATAATAGCCTATTTATAATTTTAATAATTGATATCAATTATACTAATTAAAAATTAAATAAAGATGAAAAGAGTTAAAATAATTTTATAATTTATTTATACTTTATTGATTACTTTTTAACAAAAATAATGATATATTAACTTTATAATATTCTATGACTGGAGAGATATGGGAACAAAATATAAGGTTGTGTTTTTAATTACAAGTTTATTAATTATATTGTCTATTTCTATCTCTTTTATTAACTATTCAATTTCATATTATTCTGTGCAAAAACAGTTAAAAAATCAGACATTACCACTATTTTTAAATAATGTATATTTAGATATTCAAAAACATATTGTAAAACCACATATTATTTCTTCTACTATGGCAAATAATAGTTTTCTAAAAAACTGGCTTAAAGAAGAATCCAACACAGAAAAAATAAAAGAGTATTTATTCTCTATAAAAAAAGATTATGATTTATTTAATACTTTTTTAGTATCAGAAAAAACAAAAAAATATTATACTAAAGATGGAGTATTAGAGGTTATAAATGAAAAAAATCCTTTAAATGCTTGGTATTTTGACTTTAAAGAAAGTGATAAAAACCATGAAATGAATTTAGATTTAAATAAATTTATGTCAGATGACTTAATCATATTTATAAATTATAAAATCTATGATGAAAATTCAAAATTACTTGGAGTAACAGGAGTTTCTCTTAAAACATTATATATAAATAAAATATTAAAAACATTTAGAACTCATAAGCATTTTATAGTAAGCTTTTATAATAAAAATGGACAAATGGTTTTATCGGAAAAGTATATAAATAGTAAATACTCTGATTCTGGGAAAAAGAGTTTAAGTAAATTTAAACAAGAGATTTTAAGTAAAGACTCTTCAATGTTAGAGTATAAAGAAAATGGAAATACTTATATTTTAAACTCTAAATATATCCCTGAACTTGATCTATATTTAACCGTAGAAACAAATTTAGAAAATTTTACTTATAATATAACAAATGTCTTATATTTTAATATGATTGTTTCTTTTTTAGTCACAGCAATAATTGCATTTTTAGTTTATTTAATTATAAAAAACTATAGTAAAAAAATAGAGTTTTTATCTCAACATGATCCATTAACAAAAGTTTCTAATAGAAGAGATTTTGAATTAAAACTTAATACTTATTTTAACTTAATGAAAAGAAAGAGAAATGATATATGTTTAATCTTTATAGATATTGACGATTTCAAAAGTCTTAATGATAAATTAGGTCATCATATTGGAGATAAAGTATTAGTTCAGTTTGCAAATATAATGCAATCAGAAATAAGAAAAACTGACTTATTTGCAAGATGGGGAGGGGAAGAATTCCTCATAGCTCTTATTGATTCAAATATATCAGATACAACAAACTTAACAGAAAAATTAAGAATGCTTATAGAAAATGATATTAAATTAAATAAATTAACAAAAACAAAAGTCACAGCAAGTTTCGGTATCACGAAGTTAGAAGAAGATGATACGATAGAAGAAGCAATATCAAGAGCTGATAAAGCTATGTATCTATCAAAAAATGAAGGTAAAAATCAAGTTTCAATATTATAAGAGTTTTTATCTAAATAAGAAACTAAAATATCCTTTCCTTCTTCTTTCGCTTTTGATAAAGCATCATAAGTTTTAGTTAATAAAGAATCAAGATTATCTTGTGGATTGTCAATTGTAGAAAGACCTATACTTGTTGTTATATTAATTTTTTTATTTTTATACTCAAACTCCATATTTCGAGTCTCATTTAATAATCTTTTTGCAAGAATTTGTGCATCTTCTAATGAAGTCATTGGAAGAAGTAAAATAAACTCTTCCCCACTGTATCTAGCTAAAATATCAGAGTCTCTAATACTACTTTTTAAAAGTTCTGCAAAACTTTTAATAATAGTATCTCCAAATGCATGAGAACATGACTCATTCACATGGGTTAAATTGTCAATATCTAAAACCATACACGTAAGACAACTATCATATCTATGAGCAAGTGATATAGCTTTATTTGCATGATCATTTAAGTATCTTCTATTTCCTACTTCAGTTAAGATGTCATTAAATGCAAGTGTTTTTAGTTTTGAATTTGTACCTTCTATTTCTTCAGTTTTTTGAATTAAAAGTGCATCTAAATCTTTATTTAATTCTTCTAATCTTTGTTTAGTAAGTTTTAATTCTGTTACTTCTCTTGATATTCCAATAACTTTCTTTTCATGAGTATCCTCATCATTTATAGGAATAATCATAGTATTATAGTATCTGTCTTCACCATTAATATTTACTGTTTCTTCTTCTATAATAGGTTTATTCTCTTCTAAACACTTTAAATATTTTTCTTCTAAAAAACAAGCATTTTCTTCACCTAAAAACTCTTTTAGTTTTTTATTGATAATTTTTTCATTTTGACCAAGATTTTTCATTTGCGATGGATTCATTTCTTCGGCAACAAAATCTCCATCTTTATCAAGGGATGCTAAAAACATATTATCATTTGAATTGCTCCAAAAATGGTCAAAAAGGCTAAGTTTTCCTTTTGCTAATTTAGAAATTGTATCCATTTAAATTCTCTTTTTTTAAAATATTATTGATTATATTAACTTATAAATTATGAAAATAATATTAAGAGTGACTTTATTTTTTATTAATTATTTTATACTTTTGGTTTAATATTAATAATAAAAAAATTTTTTTTAGGTAAAATAATTATATTGTAAATATGTGTATGTGAGGTTTTATGAAAGTTTTCTTATTTGTTATTTTTCTTACTACTTTAGTTTTTTCTCAAAAACTTGATTTTTTATTAAAAGAGTATGAAAGCTCATCAAAAAACTCACTTGAAACATTAAATGAAAAAATGGGTTATGTAATTGTTTATACAAAAGAAGAACTGGAGTTTATGCAGTATAACAATTTATCTGACGTGTTAAAAGATATTCCTTCAAGTAATTCTAATATTAATAGGTTTGGTTTAAATACTATTTCACTTTCTGGAAGTAAAACTGATGTAACAGGATTTTTTAGATTATATATAAATGACCATGAAGTAAGTTCTATTTATAATCAATCTCCTTCTTTAACTTGGCTTCAAATGCCTGTATCTATGATTGATCATATTGAAGTTTATTATGGAGAAGGCTCTTTTACATTAGGAAATGAAACAGGAGTTCAGTTTATAAGAGTTTATACTAAAAGTGCTCAAAGAGAAAATGGAAGTGAAATACAAACTGTTCAGTCAAATAAAAATACAAATACTCAAAGTTTTACTCACTCTGCTATTTTAGAAAATGGTTGGAGTTATTTATTACACTTTACAAATAACAATAATGATTCATATAAAAATTTTAATAATAATCAATTAAAAAATAATCTAAACTCTCAATACTTTTTTATAAACTTAAACTCTCAACGAATAAATATTGATATGGGATACTCAAAAATAAAAAAAGATATCTATACTGGATATTCTTCTGATTTTACACCAGATGATGGTGAGTTAAAGTCAGATAACTTTTTTATTAATGCTAGTACCTCTTTTTTAAGGGATAATTCTTTAAAAGCAACACTTTCTTATGATATAAATAATTTTAGATATGAAGAAGAAAATGATAATGGTTTATTTATTGTTCCAAATGTGGACTTGACAAATCCATTTCTTAGTACAAATTATTTTAAAGAAGATATAAAGTTAGAAAAGATTAATGCTTCTTTATCAAAAAAGTTTAGACTTGGTAAACATGAAATCTTTACTGCAATAAGTTTAAAAGATAAAAAATATACTGTAAAAGAAAGAGAAACAAATTTAAATAAAAATATTGGCAAGTATAATGATTATGATGAAGAAAAAATTTACTCTTTTATGTTTCAAGAGGATTATGAACTTTTTGACAATCTTCATCTAATAGGAAACTATAAGATTGATAAATACAATAGAGAAGGTTATTCTGTAGATGATAAAACTGAAAGTTTATATAGAGTAGGGGCTATTTATTTACCTACTGATTATTTAGGTTTTAAATCTTTTTATACTAGCAGTTATACTCCTCCAACTTTTTATAATATAGACTTTAAAGATAAAAAACTTTCAACTATAAAAACACAAAAATATAAGTATTTTAATATTGAGGGAGTTCTTACTTTAGGAGACTCAAAATTTAATATTGATTATCATAAAGTAAAAGTAGATGATTTTGCCTATCTTACTCCTGTTGGATTTATTAATATAGAAGATCAAATAAAAACAAGTGGCTTGATTTTTGAGTATGAATACAAGTTTGACAAAAACAATAAATTAAAATTAAACTATTTTACAAGTAATTTAAATAGAAATTATACTAATTCAAATAGAGGTGGATATGCTAAGTATCTAGGAAAATATCAAAATATAGATTATTTTACTTCTTTAGTATATAAAAACTCATATGAATATTTAGGAGTAGAGGTTGATGATAGTTATAATTTAAACCTTGGATTTACATATCATCATACCAAAAATTTAAGTTTCAGTTTAAAAGGTGAAAACCTTTTAAATGAACCAACTGCTTCACTATTTTCCGCTAGTTCTTTTTCTTTAAGGGGATTAAATAGTGAAAATATAGCATTAAATGATTATGAAAGAAAAGTATCATTTGCTATAAGGTGGCTATTTTGATTAAGAAAATATTTATAGCCACTTTTTTAGTTGTTTCTTTAAGTGCAAACAACTATACATATCTTTTAGATGAATATAAAAAAGATACAGAATTAGAGGCAAAAATTGTTTTAAAAATAGCAAGGGATATTTTAAAAACAAATCCTGTACATCTATATATCCCAAATATGAAACCTTTAGATAGTAAGGTTTATTCTTCAGAAGTAAGATTAGTAAATACTTGTGAAAAAGCAAATTTTGTTTTTGTTAAATATAGTAAATCTTTTCAATGTGAGAAAAATAAAAAACTTTTTGTTTTAACAAATAATTATAGACAATTATTGTCAAATCATAGTTTTATAGGTGCATTTTTTTGGAGTAAAAGTAGACCAAATATTGTTTTAGTAAAAAGTAGATTGACTCAAAAAGCTATTATTTTGCCAAAAGAGTATGAACGATATATTGAGGACTTAAAGTGAAAACAAAAGGACTTTTATTTAACAGATTTTTTTTGATATTTATTTCAATATTTGTCTCAATATCACTTTTTCTTTTGCTTTCTGGACTTACTAAGTTTGAAGAAAGATTTGAAAAAAAAGTTTTAGAAGTAGTTACTGCTGATATTATTGGAATTATAAAAAATACAGCAAACTCTATTGAAAACAATTTAGAAGGTAGTGAAAATTATATTGAAACAATAAAAAAGTCAAAGATGACACAGATTAATTTGGAAAATAAATTATCTGTACTTTTAACTGAAAATATAAAATATGCTTATTTACTTTATAAAGATAAAAAAAATGTTTTTAGATTTTTAGCAGATGGGGCACCAGATGAACAAAAAGCATTTTTAAATCAAAAGTTTGATGTAGAAAGTGAAGCTTGGTTTGAGGTTTATAAAACAAAAAAGCCTGTACTTCTTAAGCAGCCTTTACTTCATCAGCTCTCAATTACGTATTTAGAACCAATATTAAAAAATGATAATGTAGAACTTTTACTTGTAATTGATTTTTCTATAGAAAAAACAAAAGATGTAAACGAAGTGATTACTTTGGTAAAAGATATTGTTATCTCAATTAATATTGTAGTAGTGATTTTTATTTTAATCTTACTTATTCAAACAATTAAATATTATATGGTTAAGAAAACTGCTTATGTTGATAAACTTACAAATGTTTATAATAGAAACTATTTGCAAGAAAATGAAAATAAAATAAACCTTGAAGAATATATTTTAGTTGCAATAGATATTGATCATTTTAAAAATGTCAATGATACTTTTGGGCATGATGCTGGAGATCTAGTTTTAAAAGAAGTTGGGAAAACAATTCTTAGTTCTATTCGTTCTAAAGAAGATATTGTAATTAGGTATGGTGGAGAAGAGTTTATTATTTTAACTAAAAAACAGCAAAGCCATGACATAAAAAGTCTTAGTGTGATAAAAAGAATTCATAAAAATATTCAAAGAAAAAAATTTAGAAATACTCGTGGAGAAACTATTAGTATAACTGTTTCTATTGGTGTAAATCTTTATCCCCATGAATCAAGAAACTTTAAAGAAGCATTCAATCTTGCTGACAAAGCTTTATATAAAGCAAAAGAAGAAGGAAGAAATCAAATTCAAATATATAAAAATTAATATATAAAAAGATTTGATTATTTATGGTGCGACCGACGAGATTTGAACTCGTACACCCGAAGGCACCACCCCCTCAAGATGGCGTGTCTACCAATTTCACCACGGTCGCTTTTTAAAGAAGTGAAATTATAGCTTTTTCATCTTATAAATTTTCTTAATTACATATACTTTATTATGTGAGAGGATGGTGTATTTAAAGAGAAGCCAAAGGCTTACTCCCTAAATTTTTTATTATGTACGTTATCAAGAATCTTGTTTGCTAAATCAGAAGTATTTTTAGCTATATCATGAGTTTGAGATGCTACAGAAGCATTATTTTGTGTTTGTTGGTCAAGTTTATTGATTACATCATTAATTTGTTCAATACTTGTCTTTTGCTCTTTTGAAGCATCAGATATATCTTTGATAGCTTTTGTTGTTTCTTCTATGTTTTCATTTAGCTTTTCATATCCTTTAATCATATGGTCAGCAATTTTCTTGCCATTATTTGTCTTTTCTGTGGCATTTTCAACTAATGTTTTTATTTCTCTTGCCGCTTCTGCACTTCTAGTTGCAAGGTTTCTAACTTCAGCTGCAACAACTGCAAAACCTTTTCCAGCTTCTCCTGCTGTTGCTGCTTCAACTGCTGCATTTAATGAAAGAATATTTGTTTGAAAAGCAATTTGATCGATTACTGTAATTGCTTCTGCTATAGATTGTGTTTGTTCATTAATCTCATCCATTGATTGTACTGTAGAGTTTGCTAAGTTATTACCTTCTACAATAGATTTTCTTAGTTCATCTGAATGATTAGACATATCTGAAATTCTATTTGTGTTGTTTATAATTGTACTTGTAATCTCTTCAATTGACGCAGCAGTCTCTTCTAGTGAAACAGCAGTTTCATTAGAAGATCTATTTAATTTATCAACATTTTGTAGTAATGTTTTTGAGTTACTATCAAGTTCAATACCGTTTATTTTATTCTCTTTTAACATTTGGGTAATAATAGAGCATAAGTTATTTAGACCTCTTGATACTTTTCCGTCTGGGTTATCAATTAAATTAGTAAAGTCAAGTTTTGAATACTCTTCTAATACTTTTAAAATAGGATTAATATCACTATTTACATTTGCATTTATTTTTTCAATCATTTCATTTAAAATATCTTTTAACTCATTTAGTGCTTTATTTGAGGTATTTGTTTTTACTAATATATCAAGTTTTCCATCATTTATATGATTTACTACTGATTTTACTTCTTCAATTAAAGCTCTATCTTCATCTAAACCTTTTGAAATTTGTTTTATCTCTGCATCAATTACTCTTCCCATATTTCCAAATTCATCATTAGTTTTTATATTTAACTCTTTTGCAACATTTTCTTCACCTTTTAAATATTTGAAGAAGAACTCAAGTCCATCTTCAACATCTTTTAGGGGAGCTAAAAGTTTTGTCATTGCTAAAAATAAAATTAAAAGAATAACCACCAGTAAAATAGTATATAAAATCACATCTTTTATAATATTTCCTATGATTTCATCAATAATCTCTTCTTTATCAAGTTGAACAAGGGTGTACCAGTTTGCAGAAGGGATTTTACTAAAAGATGCTAATACTTTTTTATCTTGGTATATAGCTTCTCCAAATTTATTTTCTTCATTTTTTATGTCATTATAAACAGTACTTTGTTTATCTAATACTTTTTTATCTTTATGAATAAGAATCTTCCCTTCTTCATCAACTAAATATGCAAAACCTGTATTTTTAAATTTTATATTTAAAATTGTATTTACAATAGTATCAATAAAGATATCAGAGCTAACTACCCCAACTAACTTATCTTCTCTTACTAATGGATAAAATACTGATACAACTAATTTTTTTGTAGTAAAATCAACATAAGGTGGAGTTACCCCTCCTGTTTTCATTTCAACTGCTTGAGTATACCAATCTCTTTTTCTAGAATCATAATCAGTTGTTTGAGGTGTTCTTTTAGTTCCATCTGACATCAAGAAATTTCCATTTTCTTCATATCCTACATATACAGCAACAAAATTACCAGATTTTGAAGCAAGTCTTAGTTTATCTTCAATATTTTTATTATCTATAGTAAGTTCATCAATGTCTTGGGGAAGTTCATCTGCAACAGCTTTTAGAATATTTATTCTAGATTGCAAATATCCTTCAATATAATTAGAACTCTGTTTTGAAATATCTATCTCTTTTTGTTTTAAGTTTTCAAATTGAATATTATATTCAGTAGTTAAACTATTTACACCTAAAATAACAAATGAAATTGTTATTGAAATCAATAATAAAACTAAAATCTTAGCTTTTATACTACTTTTTTTCATAATGCTCCTTAATCTTAAGTATTCATTTTGAAAATATATCATTTAAAAGTAGCAATTTGGAGTCTTTTTTGTATTTAGGAAAAATTAAGTAAAAAAAAAGGTCAAAGTTTAATACTTTGACCTTTTTTTATTAGAAGTTTTATAAAATCTGTAGTTTTATAAATTACCCTAAAAATGGATTTGCATATAATGCGATCATCGCAATAACTAATGCATAAATAACTTGTGCTTCGATCATCGCTAATGCAATGAACATAGTAGTCATTAATTTTCCACCTAAACCTGGGTTTCTAGCAGTACCAGCAATAGTCGCAGCAGCAGTGTTACCCATACCGATAGCACCACCAAGTGCAGCAAGACCAAGACCAATACCTGCAGCAACTACAGAGTAAGCTTTTAAAGTTTCGTTAGCAACTGCGCCATCAGCAGCAAATGCAGCACCAGCAATAGCTAGCATTAAAAGAACGATTTTTTTCATTCTAGATTCCTTATAATATATTTTTTTTCAAAGTCCGTTCGGATTGCGTAACCTTATCATAAAGATAAAGCGACCATAACATAAATGCCATGATTCTCCCTACTTATCACTTTGATTGGCAAGATTTTATCTCAATGAACTTTAAAGTTATATTATAAGAACAAATTTTTAATAAAAAAAATTAAAAAAAATAAAATAATAAAAAGTTCAATTTGATTGCAGTATAATATGGCTTTAATATAAAAGGAAATAAATATGAAGAAACTCTTTTTTTCTCTTACTCTTATTATAGTTTTAATAATAGCTACAATATATGGAGTATTATTTACAAGTCCTGGTAACTCTTTAGTTGCTTCAATTATCGAAAATAAGGTAAATGAAGGACAAAAAAATGTAAATCTAAAAGTAAATAACTTTGTTTTAACACTAGATAAAATTGTGTTTAAAGCAACTATTGATGATAATTCTGAAATAAATGTTTTTGGTGCATTAAATCTTTTTTCAAAAACAATAAATGTAAATTATAATATAAATATAAATGATCTTTCAAAACTTCAAAATATTACAAAACAAAAATTAAATGGTTCTTTTTCTACAAAAGGTATAGTAAGAGGAAATGAGTCTCTTGCTGAAATTATAGGTCAAAGTTTAATAGCTTCTGGTAAAACAGAGTATGACGTAAAACTTGAAGATTTTAAACCTAAAAAAATCTTAGTAGAGATGACAAATATAAATATTGAAAAATTATTATATATGCTAAATCAACCAAAATATGCAACAGGTATTTTAAATGTAGATGCTGCAATTAAAAATGCAGATATAAACAATTTAGATGGAATGATAAATACTTCTATTAAAAAGGGTGTTCTAAATACTTTAGCTATTCAAGCAAAAAATAATAAAAAGAGTTTTGAACCTATACTTTTTAATGTAAATACACATACTCAACTTTCAAGTGAAGTAGCTTCTTCCCAAGTTGCTTTTGATAGTTCAGTTGCAAGTTTAGATATCAAAAAAGCTGATTATAATCTAAAAGAGAATTCTTTAGTAAGTGATTATAAACTATTTGTTAAAAGTTTATCAAAGTTAGAACCTTTAATTAATCAAAGATTAAATGGTAACTTTACTGCTATTGGTGATGTTAAGTTTGAAAATAATAATTTAGACTTATCAGGTACTACTGATATTTTTAAATCAAATACTACATATAAAGTAACTACAAAAAACAATAAACCCAAAAGTGTTATCCTGAATATGAACGATGCCCAACTAGCATATGTTTTAAATTTAGTAGATCAACCAAAATTTGCAACTGGTCTTTTAAGTATTGATGCAAATATCAAAAATGCTGACTTAAATAATTTAGATGGAAAAGTTATTACAAAAGTAGTAAATGGTTTAGTAAATAATAGTATTGTTAATAAAGAGTTTGAACAAAAATTAAAAGATAAAATAGATTTTAATGCAGTAATTGATACTTCATTAAATGAAAATTTAGCAAGTTCTATTATTGATGTAAATAGTTCTTTAGCAAATATTGATATGAAAGAAGCAGTTTATAATTTAAAAGATTTAGTGTTTACAAGTGATTATTTATTAACTGTTTCTGACCTTAGAAAACTAGAAGATGTAACTGCTCAAAAGATGAGAGGTAGTGTATCTTTAAATGGGAATATAAGACAAGCTAAAGATGAATTAAAAGTAGATGGTCAATCAAAACTGTTTGGAGGAGATATTAACTTTAATCTAGTAAATGATAACTTTACAGCTAAAATAGATGGAGTGGAAATTAAAGATCTAACTCATATGCTTTATTATCCTGAAATTTTTACTTCTAAATCAAATATTGATCTAAATTATAATACAACTTCAAAAATTGGTAATATCAAAGGAAGTTTAATAAACGGACAATTTATTCAAAATGAATTCTCAAATATTATTAATACTTTTGCAAAGTTTGATATTACAAAAGAGATTTACAAAACAGTAGATATTGATAGTAAAATAAATAAAGACATAATTAATACTATTGTAAATATGGAAAGTAAATATACAACGATAAAAGTTCCAAATAGTACCTTAAATACAAAAACAAATACAATTAATGCAATAGTAAAAACAAAAATCAAAAAATATGATTTTGATACAAAAGTTACAGGAAATTTAGCTAATCCTAAAGTTCGTGTAGATACAAGTAAGTTTGTAAAAGATAAAATAAAAAATAAAATAAAAGAAAAACTAGAAGAAAAGTTAAAAGACTCTATTTTAAAAGATCTTTTAAACAAAGCTCCAATTCAAGAAGAACAAATAAAAAAACCAGCTTCAAATGAAGAAATAGCAAGAGCTTTTAAAGAGATGTTTGGTCAAAACTAAAGTTATTTCATCTGTTTTGTAAGTGGTAGGGAAACCCCTACCCAAGAAGCCACTCCTCCTCTGTACCAAAGAATTTTTTCCTTTGGAAATCCTATTTTTATAAGTGTTTTTATAGCCCTTGGTGATTGGGCACACCATGAACCATTACAAAAAAATAGTGCAGTTTTTGCTTTAGTAAAGTCATATTTATTTTTGTCAACTATTTTTACTCCTAAAAGTTCATAGGCTCTTTCATATTCTATCTCAAAATCTTCATCATAAACTAACTCATCATATGGAATATTTACTGCACTAGGAATTGTTCCTTTATCAAACCAATCTTTTGTTCTACTATCTACTAATATATAATTTTTAGGGTCTTTATTGGATTTATTTTCAATAAATTCTAATACTTCTAGTTCTGCAAATGTTTTTATATCTTTATGTATTTGAAGTGGTTGAATAGTTCCTTTTGTTGTAATAAAAGTCTTTTTACACTTTTTATGAACTTTTGAAGAAGCTAAGTTTTCACTTTGAAAAGTTTCCACATTTACTGCTAGATTTAAACACTCTTTGTAAGATTGTCTTTCAATTATATAGTTTTCTTTTTTACCATTTGAGTAAGTATGCTCTACTTTTACACCTTTAAGAGGTAACATTATAGGGTTTATTGCATAAGAATGAATAAAAAAGAAAAATATAAAAATAAGTTTTTGCATAAAGAACTCCTAAATTTATTTTATAGTAAGCTATGGTTTTAATAATATCTATTTTTGATTTAAAGAAATAATTATACAAGGATAAAGTATGTTTAAAAGAGTATTAGTAACTGGTGGAAATAAAGGAATAGGAATAAAAGTTGTTGAAAAGTTTTTAGAACTTGATTATGAAATTATTACAATAGCTAGAAGTTATGATAATTTTCCATATAAAGATAATGAAAAAGTAAAAACTATAGAGTACGATTTATCTGATGTTGATGGTTTAGTTACTTTAGCTAAAGAAGTAGGGGACATTGATATTCTAATAAACAATGCAGGATATATGCAACCAAAATATACTTATAATAACTATCCAAAAGAAGCAAAAGAACATATTATGAATGTTGATTTACATGCTCCTGTTGAGCTTATGAATCTATTTAGTGAAGGTATGAAGAAAAAAGGTTATGGAAGAATTGTAAATACAGCTTCAATTGCAGGACAAATAGGTCATCCTGATGTTTGGTATGGTATTGCAAAAGCAGGGCTTATAAATGCTACAAAAATTTATGCAAAGCTTTTAGGAAGTGATGGTATCACTGTAAATTGTGTTGCTCCAAGTGCTGCTGAAACTGATATGCAAAAAGATAATGATGAAGCAAGAAAAGCTGCTTTTAAAGCTGCTGTTGTAACAAATAGATTTGCCGAACCAGAAGAAGTAGCTGCTGCAATTTTTTGGTTAGCAACAGATTGTCCAGAGTACATAAATGGAATAACAATTGACATAAACAATTGCTTTTATCCAAGATAGGTTTTAAACCTATCTTGGGAAATTAGATTTTTTCAACTTTTGCATTTACTCCAATAACTTTATATTTAAAGCCATATCCATAATCTACATCTGTATTAATAGTTCCTGTAACTTTTATTTTGTCACCTTTTTTTACTTTTTCATCTTCATTTGTTGACCTAAAGATAATTGCATTATCATTGTTTTGGATTTTGATCCAAGTATTTCCCATAACTTTATTTGATACTTGAATTACTTCTCCTTGAACTATTACGTTTTTATTTTTAAACTTTTGTGCATTTTTATAAATAGTTGAAATATCAGTTTTAATAGCTTTTTCTTTTGAAATAGTAATATTATTAAACTTTGGATTAGGCTTTTTTGATGCTTGACCATGAATTCCATGTACATTATCAACTCCATGAATAGCTTTTTTTTGACCTTCAATTTCACCAAAAAGAACTTTATCAAAAGTTTTATCTAAAGTCTTACTTTTAAAATTTGTCATCCATGTTGACTCTTTAAGTGTTACTTTATCTCCAACTTTTACATTAGTTTTTGGTATTGCTGCCCAAATCTCTTCATTTTGTTTTTTTAATTTAATATAGATGTATGCTCCAGAGTTTTGTAACTCTAGAATCTCACCCTTGTGTAGTTTTCCTGCTGCAAATAAACTACTTCCTAATAAAAGTAATCCAATACATATTTGAGATATTATTTTCATCATTTTGTCCTTTAACTGAATAGTTATTCATATAATTTTATCACTATTTATTTATAAAAAAATTGATATTAATCAAAATAGTTAATTTGTTGACAATTAATATATAATAAAAATAATATTAAGTACAATTTATAAATAGGGGTTATAATGAATATAAAAAAAATAATTGCTTTTGTTTTTCTATCAATTTTTATAATAGGATGTGGTGAAAAAAAAGAAGAACAGCTAGAAGAGAAATTTCCTAAAGTTGTCAAAATATATAATCTTGAAGAAGCTGGAAGTTATAAAATTAGTTTTGAGTATCCTGCACAAATAGAGGCATTTCAAGATTCAACATTAGCCTTTGAATTATCAGGAAAAATAGTTGAATTCAATTATAAAGAAGGACAAAAAGTAAAAAAAGGTTCTTTAATAGCCAAACTAGATGATGAGATATATATAGCAGATTATAATAGAGCTAAAGCAAATTATACTCAAGCTTTACATGATTATAAAAGATATAAAAAACTTTTTTCTTCTAGATCAGTTGCAAAAGTAGAACTTGAAAAGCAAAAACAAAATCTTGATATAAATAAAGCCGCCTTCCAGATTGCAAAAAAAAATCTTGAAGAGACAAAACTAATTGCAGAGTTTGATGGAGTATTAGCAAAAAAACTAATTGATGATTATGAAAGAGTTACCGCCAAACAACCAATAGCAAGACTGCAAGATAATTCATTTTACAAAGTAAACTTTTTTGTTCCAGAAACAGATATTTTAAAACTTGATGGGGAACTAACTTTAGAATTTATATCTACAGTTGTAGATTTTTATGTTTATCTTCCAAATATTGATAAAAAGATAGATGCAAAACTAATTGATATTTCAACAACTGCTGAAGAAGTAACAAGAACTTATGAAGCAAGTTTACAAATAACGCCACCAAAAAATTTAACTATACTTCCAGGAATGACTGCAAAGGTAAGAGTTATTGCTAAAAATAAGGGTAAAAACTCTATGTATATTCCATATAAAGCCATTTTTACAGATGATTCAAACTTTTCTTATGTTTGGAAAATAGACAAAAACAATAGAGTTCAAAAGGTAAAAGTTGAACTTGGTAAATTACACGATGATTCTGTTGAAATTTTAAATGGACTTGAAAATGTTTCAAAAATTGTTCTTTCTGGAATTAGATTTTTAAATGAAAATGATGAAGTAAAAGAGTATGAAAAAGTAGGCGAATAAAATGGATATTGCAAAATTTAGTATAAAAAACAAACTTTTTATTTATATTCTTACAATTTTAAGTGTTGCATATGGACTTATTGTATATGAAAAAATGGGAAAACTTCAAGACCCTGAATATACAATTAAAGATGCAATTATTGTAACAAACTACCCAGGAGCAACAGCACTAGAAGTAGAAAAAGAAGTTTCTAATATATTAGAAGAAGCAATACAAAAACTTTCTTACGTAAAAAAGATAGTTACTAAGAATAGTAGTGGACAATCTTTAATTATTGTTAGTATGAAAGATAAATATAATTCAAAACATCTTCCTCAGATTTGGGATGAACTTAGAAAAAAAATTCGTCAAGCTAGTTTGCAATTACCTCCAAGAGTTGAAAAACCATATATAAATGATGATTTTGGTGATGTATATGGAATTCTTTTTGCTGTGTATGGAGATGAATACTCTTATGATGAATTAAGAGATTATGTTGACTTTTTAAAAAAAGAGTTGATTTTAATTGAAGGTGTTGGAAAAGTTGATACCTTTGGAGAACAACAAAGAGCTTTAATCGTTGAAATAAAAAATGAAAAACTTGCAAAACTTGGTATTACTAAAGAGCAAATTGTCCAAGAACTTTATTTAAAAAATCTTGTTCCTTATTTTGGTAGAGTAAATGTAGGAAGTGAATTTTTAAGAGTAGAAGCAAATGGTTTTGAATCTATTAAAGAGCTTGAAAATATTGTAATAAAAAGTACTCAAGGCAAATCTCAGATTCTTTTAAAAGATATAGCTTTGATAAAAGATTCCTATAAAGAACCAAGCTCTGAAATTTTGTATTATGATGGTCATAAATCAACTGCAATAGGAATTTCAACAACAAATGGTGGAAATGTTGTTGCCATGAGTAAACTTGTAAATGAAAAGTTAAAAGAGCTTGAAAGTAAAAAACCATTAGGTATAAAGCTTGGAGTGATTTCTGAACAAGGTGCTGATGTTGAAAAAGCTATTAACTCTTTTATTTTAAATTTAATTGAAGCAGTTGCTATTGTAATTATTGTTTTACTTCTTTTTATGGGACTTAGAAGTGGTCTAATTATTGGAGCAGTTTTACTTGTAACAATTATTGCAAGTTTTATTTTTATGCCACCTTTAGGAATTATGTTAGAAAGAGTGTCTTTAGGAGCTTTAATCATTGCCCTTGGTATGCTCGTTGATAATGCAATTGTTGTTGTAGATGGTATTTTAGTGCGTATAAATAGGGGAATGGAAGCAAAAGCAGCAGCTTCTCAAGTGGTAAAACAAACAGCACTACCACTATTAGCTGCAACAATTATTGCTATTTTAGCTTTTGGTTCAATTGGTTTATCTCAAGACTCAACAGGGGAATATACAAGATCGTTGTTTTTAGTTGTAATGATATCCCTTGGACTTTCATGGATTACTGCAATGAGTTTAACTCCAATTTTAGCAGTGCAGTTTTTAAAACCTGTAAAGAAAAAAGAAAATGATGAAGAGTATAGTTCTTTTATTTACAAAATATATGGTTCAACTCTAAAGTTTGCAATAAATAATAGGTATTTAATAGTTGTTTTGGCAATTATAATTTTTTCTCTTTCATTACTAAACTTTAAACATATAAAGCAGAGCTTCTTCCCTGATTCATCAAGACCACAAATTTTAGTTGATTTTTATCTTCCTCAAGGAAGTTCAATTGAAGCAACAAGTGAATATTTAAACTCTTTAACAAAAAATATAAAACTAATAAATGGAGTTGAACATATATCAACTTTTATTGGAAGTGGTAGTTTGAGATTTTTATTAACATATGAACCAACTCATCCAAATGCTTCTTATGGTCAAATGTTAATAGATGTTGATGATTATAAAAAGTCAGACAAGATAATTAAATCAATTGAAACTTTAACAAAACAGACATATCCAGATATAAATGTATATGGTAAAAAGTTTATCTTAGGGCCAGCTTCAGGGGGTAAAGTTCAAGCAAAAATTTTTGGAAAAGATATAGATAAGTTAAGAGAGTATGAACAGAAAGTTTATAATATATTTTCACAATCACCTTACTCAAAAGGAGTTAGAAGTGATTGGAGAAATAAAGTAAAGGTTTTAAAGCCAGTTATCTCTTATGAAAAAGCAAATTTAAATGGTATTACAAAAGATGCTATAGCTCAGGCTATACTTGATACTTTCCAAGGAAGAACTATTGGAGTTTATAGAGATGGAGTTGAACTTTTACCTATTATTTTAAGAGCTCCACAAAGTGAGAGAGAAGACATTAAAAATATTGAAAATATTCAAATTTTTTCTCCTGTTGCTAATAAAATGATTCCATTAAAACAAATAATATCTTCTTATGAAACTATTTTTGAAGATGATATTATTTATAAATATAATAGAAAAAGAGCAATAACCATTCATGCTGATCCAATTGCAGATAAACTTCCAAATGATTTGTTATTTGATATTAAAGAAAAAGTAGAAAATATTCAGTTTGAAAATGGTTATTATATACAATGGCATGGACAATACAAAGAATCAAGAGATGCCCAAGAAGCAATTATACAATCTCTACCATTTTTTGGAATACTCATGGTTTTGATAGTAATTGGTTTATTTAATTCAATAAAGAAAACCCTTGTTATTTGGCTTACCATTCCTTTTGCTTTAATTGGAGTTGTGATAGGACTTTTAATTATGGATTTGCCTTTTGGATTTATGTCTTTACTTGGTTTTCTAAGTCTTTCTGGGATGTTAATAAAAAATGCTATAGTGCTTATCGATGAAATTACCATAGAACATGAGGTGAATAAATTAGATTTAAATGAAGCTATATATAACTCTGGATTAAGTAGGTTAAGAGCTGTAACAATGGCTGCATTTACAACCGCACTTGGTATGCTTCCATTGGTTACTGATCCTTTTTTTGCATCAATGGCTGTTGTGATTATTTTTGGTTTAGTTGTTGCAACCATGCTTACAATGATTTTAGTTCCTGTGTACTATTCAATTTTCTTTAATGCAAAAAAATTAGAAAAATAAAGGATATAAATTATTAAATAAAGGTATTCTATCTAGAGTTCAACTTTTTTCTTTTTGTATATTTTTATATTATTTAAAATCTTTACTGCAATTATAGTCATGATTGTTCCAATAATAATTGAAACAGTGATGTTTTCTTTTAAAAATAGTGCACTTAGTGTAATTGCGGCAAAGGGAACTAAAAATATAAAGCTACTAACATTTGCAGCTCCTAGTTTTTCTATACCTAAAAAGAAAATAGTATTTGCAAACGTTGATGCAAAAATAGTGATTGCAAAAAGATTTATATAAAATATTGAATCAAATTTCTCATAAGCAATAGTTGTAAAATCCATAAAGAAAGTAGCCATAAAACTACTTACTATATATAGATAAAAAGTAAAAACAATTGGTGATATCTTTGTAGCTTTTGAACTTGTTATTGTAAGAAGAGGCCAAAGAATTGAGGCTAAAATAAAATATAAATTATGAATAACAAAAACTTCATCTAAATGTGCACTCCAAACATTTAACATTGTTAAAACACCTAATGCTCCTAAAGTTAATGCAAAATAGTCTTTTTTGAATATCTTTTTACTTCCAAATATTGCAAGTATTAAAAAAGTATTAATAGGAATAAGTGTAGTTACAAATGCCCCACCTAAACTAGCAGTTCCTAATTTAGTACCAAGATAAAAATATTTCATATAAGCAACAAGTATTGCTGAAGCTACAATAACGATAAGAAAACTTTTTAAATCAATTTTAAAAGATTTTCTAAGTACTAGCATAATAGGAATCATCGTAACAGCAGTAATGATATATCTAAAAAACATTACATCATATTCGTTTATATAAGAGCTTAAAACTTTTATGTTTACCCACGAGCCACCCCAGCCAAGCATGGCAAAGAACATTAAGATATAAAATATATTTTTATTTGATTCAGTCATTGTATAATCTTTTTTTTCAGGGATTATACTATTTACTCGATTTATTTGTCTAGAATAAAATTGCGAATTGTAAAAATTACTTTTTTAAATATGAAGGTGAGTATCCAAAATATTTTTTGAAGTTTCGTCCAAAATGAGATTGATCATTAAATCCTACTTTTACACTAGCTTCACTTATTGATAAACCTTGTTTTATAAGATTATTTGCTTGATTTAGTCTTTCATTTATGATAAATGCATGGGGTGTAAGCCCAAACTCTTTTTTAAAAAGTCTTAGAAAATGATATTTACTCAAATTTACATTTAAAGCAAGAGTATCAAGGGAAAAGTTTGTATCTATTGAGTCTTTTATATATTCGTATGTATCTTTTACTATTTTTTTATCTTCAAATATTTTTTTATACTCTTTTGTATATAAAGTATTTGAAAGTATTAATTCAGATAAAGCATCAATAAGAAGTGTTTCTATTATCATTGAATTATTATTTTTAAAGTAAGTAGTGAAAAAATTATGAAGTTTTATAAAAAGTGTTCTATTTTCAATAATATGTCTTTCAAAAATTGGAACTTTTTTTTCATAAAACATTTGTTCATAGATATCTGATATAAGTTCAATTGTTGGATAAAAATTTACATGGGACCACTTTTCGGATTTACCTCCATGAACTTCTCCTGGATTATTTATTCTAATAGAATATTCATAAGAGTTATATGACTGGTAAGAATTATATGATTTTAGTACACCTTCATAGGTTAGACCTATTGTGTAGGTATCATGATAATGTTTAGTAAAGTCGTCATTTGAGGATTTTACATTTTCAAATAGTATATTTTCTAATATTTTGCCCATATTAAATTATAGCAAAACTATTAGAAGTATACTAGAATGATATTGCTACTTTAAAATAGTTTCTAAACTCTCTTTGATTTTACTAGGGTCTGAAAAGTGATCAACTTTAGCTTTAAATTTACCATCTTTATCAAAAAGATAGATATATGAAGTGTGAGAAACTGAGTAACCCATTGCTGAATCATCTAAAGAAATTTTTTCATAATAAGTTTCATATCTTTTTGTAATATCATCAATATTCTCTTTATTTGAAGTTGCTCCAATAAAGTTTTTATGAAAATATTTTGCATACTCTTTTAGATTTGATAGTGTGTCTCTATTGGGATCTACACTTATAAATAAACCTACAAAATCTTTTGTTTTGTTTTCATCAAAAGATTTTAATGCTTGAGATAATGAACTTAATGAAGTAGGGCAAACATCAGGACAATATGTATATCCAAAATAAATTGCTAAAGCTTTTCCTTTAAAATCATCTTTTGAGATTTTCCCATCTATTGTATTAACAGTAAAATCATATTTTTGACTTTCTTTATAATCTTCAACAAAAGGTTTTAATATTGAAATCAATATTACTGCAACTAAAAAAATAATACCTAATTTAAAAAATGTTTTCATTATATATCCGTTTTAAATTGAAATCTTGCACCAATGTTTTCAGTAGCTTTTTCTATTTTTATATCTGCATTCCATTGCATATCTCCCACAGGACAAGTAGGAAGTGTTCCTATAGCTTCATAATTTCCATTACCTAAATTTTTGATTGGAAGATTAAAATCACCCATAAACATATTTGTAGCATATATGTTTAAAGTCAAATTTTTTAAAGTTTCATTATTGCTTTTAATGATAAATTTAAGTGGTTTCATAAGTGGAATAGTTTTAGGTTCCACACTTAAAGTGAATTCTGTTCCATCTTGTATTTTTATTGTGCAAGAGCTTTGATGTAAATCACATTGTTTATTTTGAGTTACATATTTTACTTCACCTTTTAAAGATTGATAAAGTTTATTGAAATCTATTGCAAAGTACCCTATAACAATTAAAAGTATAATACTAAGTTGCAGTATTATACTTTTAAGATTGCTTTGTTTTTTTGTATCCATGAAATTAGTTTTTCATTCCATTTTGCATATCTTTATGATTTCCATGGTGTTTCATTCCACCCATCACAGTTTTAACAGGAGCTGTGATAGTTTTTGTTTCTCCATTAGATAATTCTAATGTTAATTCAACATTTTCACCTACTTTTAAAGGATTGTATAATCCAATTAACATAATATGAAAACCACCTGGTTTTAAAACAGTTTGTGATTTTGAAGTTACATCAATCTTTGGAACTTGATACATTTTCATAACACCATCTTTCATGTCATGTGTATGTAGTTCAACAACCTTTGATACTGGTGATGAGGCTTTAACAATTGCAACATCTTTATCTGTATTATTAATAACTGTCATAAATGCAGCAGAGTTTGGTAATCCTGGAGGTGTAGCTCTCACATAAGAGTTTTTAACTTCAATAGATGAAGCAAATAAAGCAGAAGCTATTACTAATAATCCAAGTAGAGTTTTTTTCATTTTTTGCCTTTTATAATTTTTGAAATAATTTTATATTACTTGTGTTAAAAAATTGTTAATTTATTTTAACTCTTAGTAATAAAATCACACCAATAACTGCGGCAATAAATGAAGCTGCAAATACACCAAGTTTAACTGCTGAAATAACTTCTTCACTTACAAAGGCTAAGTGAGTAATGAAAATTGACATTGTAAATCCAATACCAGCAATAAATCCAACTGCTAAAATCTCACTCCAAGAAATAGTATCTGGTTTTTTAACAATCTTAAATTTATGGGCTAAATAAGTAAACCCTAAAATCCCAATAGGCTTACCAATAACTAGACCAAGTACTACACCTAAAACAATTGCTAAGTTAGCATGAACTGTTGAGAAATCTATTAAAACCCCTGCATTTGAGAATGCAAATAAAGGCATAATAAAAAATGCTGATAAGCCATGTAAGTTATGTTCTAATCTTACAAGAGGATTTTGAACTTTATCATAACCATAACCGATAGTTTCTAAAGCATCAATTTGGTGATGATTTAAAACTGGGACTTTATCCATGTTTTTTTCAAAGTCATCTACTGATTGTCTAGTTTCTTTGATAAATTCTTTTTCATCTATTTTTGAACTAATAGGAATGGCAAAGGCTAATAAAACACCAGCGATAGTTGCATGGATACCAATTGCATGTATGTAAACCCAAAGAGCAATACCTAATATAAGATAAGGTAAAAGGTTAGTTACTCCTCTTTTATTTAAAATCCAAATAAGTGCATATATAATACCCGCATGCAAGAAGTATTGAGTTTGAATATCACTTGTGTAAACAGTTGCTACAACTAAAACAGCACCTAAATCATCAACTACTGCTAAGGCAACTAAAAAAAGTTTTAGTGCAGGATTTACTCTTTTACCTAAAAGCATTAATATACCAAGGGCAAAAGCTATATCTGTTGCCATTGGAACACCAAAACCTAAGGGATTACTAGGGTTTAAAGAAACATAAATAAGAGCTGGAATTACCATACCACCAACTGCTGCAATTAACGGGAAAGAAGCTTTTTTTATAGTTGAAAGTTCTCCAATTAACATTTCTCTTTTTATTTCTAAACCAACCATTAAAAAGAATAATGCCATTAATGCATCATCAATCCAATAAGTTAAAGTCATAGAGACTTTTATTTCTCCAATATTAATTCCAAGAGGTAAGTGCCAAAGGTCATAATAAGCTTGTCCAAGACTTGAATTAGCAACAATTACAGCTGCAAGAGTTGCAACAAATAATAAGATTCCACTTAAGGCTTCTTTATTGATAAACTTTTCTAAAGTAATCAATGGTTGAATCATATTTTAATTTCCTTTTTTTAAACAATTTGGGCAGATACCCTTTATAACAATATTATCTATTTTATATCCTACTAAATTGAAAAATGGGCTTTCATGAATACACTCTATTTTTGAACAACTAGTACAAATAAAGTGTGAATGCTCACTTTTTTGAAACTCAAAATATCTTTTTCTATCATTTGATTCGAAAGAAGTAATAATATTTTGATCTTCGAAAATAGAAATATTTCTATAAAATGTAGCTTTATCCATTTTTAATTCATCTTTTATGTCTTCATAACATAGCGGACGTTTAGTATTAATAAGTATTTCTAGAATTGCTCTTCTAGCTGTTGTTAATTTTACATTAGATTTGTTAGCTATTTTTTCTATGTTCATCTTTTCATTATATCTTATTTGTTTTAAATTTTCTATACTTAAAAAGCTAAAAAATACAACTAAGTTGCATAAAAGTTTTTATATACTAATATTTCAAATAAAATGCAACTGGGTTGCAAATAGTATCACAAAGGTAAAAAATGAAAAATATTTTTATAGCTTTTTTTGCATTGTCTGCAATATTGTTAGCTAAAGAAGTTACTGTAAGTATAGTTCCTCAGGAATTTTTTGTAAAGAAAATAGCAGGAGATAAGGTAAATGTAAATGTTATGGTTAAGCCAGGAGCTTCTCCTGCTACTTATGAACCAAAAGTATCACAAATGAAAAGATTAGCACAGTCAGAAATTTATTTTGCAATTGGCGTTCCTTTTGAAAATGCTTGGTTAGAAAAGTTTGAGAATGCAAATAAAAGTATGAAAATTGTTGATACTTCAGAAGGCATTGAAAAATTAGAAATGCAAGCTCATTCTCACCATGACCATGATGAGCATTTATCTAAGCATGAAGAAAATGGGAATACTCATCACGACCATGAAGATGAACATGCACACCATGACCACGATAAAGATGAACATGAACATGCACACCATGACCATGAAGAGCATGATCATGATGGACATAAAGAAGAATCAGAGCACCATGGACATGAACATACAGGACTTGACCCTCATATTTGGTTAGAACCGACATTAGTTAAAAATCAAGCAAAAATTATCTATAGAGAATTAGTTAAAATAGACCCAGAAAATGAAGAGTTTTATAAAAAAAATTTACAAACTTTCTTAGTAGAGTTAGAGTCTTTAGATGCTCAGATAAAAGCTATTTTGAAAAAATATGAGCATAAGGCATTTATGGTATTCCACCCATCATGGGGATATTTTGCTAAAAAGTATCATTTAGAGCAAATAGCAATTGAAATTGAAGGGAAAGAACCAAAACCTTCTCAATTAGTTGAGCTAATTGAAGAAGCAAAAAAACATGATATAAAAGTTGTATTTGTAGCTCCACAGTTTTCTAAAAAAGGTGCAAAAACTATATCAAGTACTATTAAAGCAAATGTAGTTACAATTGACCCATTATCAAAAAACTGGGATAAAAATCTATTAAAAGTAGCAAAAGAAATTGCAAACTCTTATAAATAAATTCTTTTTATTTTTATTTATTTCAAGTAGTGCACTTTATGGGTGCGCTATTTGTACTATTTATTCTCCTGAAACAAAATTCTATGTTGAAGTAGATGCTTCACCTAAAAAAATAAATACTGCAAAAGTTACTTGGGTATTAACAAGAGAATTCACCGACTCATTAAAAGATGTTTATGATAAAAATGCAAACAATTTTTTTGATAAAAATGAATTAGAACTTATTGAACAAGCTATTTATGATTATGTTGTTCCTAGAAATTATTTGGTTCAACTTTCTTATTCAAAAACTTTAGATAAAGAGAGTTTTCTTCCTATAAACGTAAATAAAAGAAATGTTTATATTAAAAACTCAATTTTACATTTTGATTATACTATTGATTTGAATTTTGAGGTAAAAGATGAGCATGTTTTATATTTTAGGCTTAGTGATGATGAAAACTATTTTGTTTTAGTGCATTTTGATAAGTTATCAAAAATTAATAAAATTGAAGATGTTAAAACAACAAAAATAGCAACTAGGGATGAATTGATTTTTAATTTCACCCTTGAAGGTGCACTTGCCCAAAAGCCTACATACGAAAAAAATGTTAAACAAATAAAACAAACAGAAAAAGAAATAGCAAAACAAAATCTATATGAAGAATCAGATAAAGAAAAGAATCAATCTATTTTAAAAGATTTTGTTAAAAAAGTTAAATACTATCTTGTAAGAATTGAAAATGGTGATAACTTAGCTTTACTTATGCTTTTAGTTGTTTCTTTTGTTTATGGAGTTATTCATGCTTTAGGTCCTGGACATGGAAAGTCTTTAGCTTTTTCATATTTTATGGCAAACAAAAGTTCATATACTAAAGCTTTTATAATTTCTCAAGCTAGTGCTTTTATTCATATAATTGGAGCCATGATTTTAGTTATAGTTTCGATTTTTATTTTGCAGTCAGTTTTAAATAGTTTTGTAAATGACTCAGTGGAAATTTTAACAAAGTTCTCTTCTGTGCTTATTATGGCTTTAGCCCTTTTTATTTTATATAGAAAAATCAAAAATAAAGGTTGTTCTTGTAGCTCTTGTTGTTCTACTTCTACTAAAACAACTAAAAGTCCTTGGAGTACTAGTAAACCAAAAACAACAAATAGTTTAAAGCCAAACTTTATGAAGCAAGACTGGTATTTTGTAATAACTTCAGGACTTATTCCTTGTCCAGGTACGGTAGTATTGTTTATTTATGCTTTTGTTTTAAAAACTTATTTTGCTGTAATTTTAGCTTCCATTGCCATTAGTTTTGGAATGGGTCTTGTGATTTTTGCAAGTTCATTTTTAGGTATTAGTGTAAAAAATTTAAGTGAAAAATCTCATAAAGTTACATATGCTTTAGAGATTATTGCTCCAATAGTGATGTTTATCTTAGGAATCTTTCTATTTTTAAATGCTCAGATTTTTTAATTGATTGAAATCAACAGCTAAACTTTTGTATTTGATTATACTTACAATAAAAAGGTCTTCAAATGCAAAAGTTTAATATTTATGACAAGATAGAATATAGTGAGGAAAAAGTTTTAATAACTCCTATGTTTGATGATGAAAATAGAAAAGAAATAAGAATAGTCTTTACAAAAAATCAAATAATGAAAGACCACAAAACAAAGTTTCCAATTACTGTTGAAATAGTTGAAGGTTCTATTGATTTTGGAGTAAAGGAAGAGGTTTTTTCTTTAGTAAAAGGTGATATTGTTGCTTTAGATGGTGATATTATGCATAATCTAAAAGCAAATGAAAATTCAGTTGTAAGATTAAGTTTATCAAAAAATGATACTACAAATAGAGTAAAAGGTGTTTTAAAACTTTAAACTAAAGGTTTAACCCTTTAGTTTATTCTTTATTGCAAGATGAACCACAAGTATTGATTTTAAAAGGACAATAAAGTGGACACCATCTAATAATACCTGTTGCAAGAGGTATTAAGCCAATAAGTCCAAGCCAACTGTTCATGATAAAACCAGCTACGATTATTACAAGTCCAACTACTATTCTAAGTGCTCTATCTATATTTCCAACATTTTTGTTCATGACTTTTCCTTTTTAATCTATGTTATTAAAAGTATAGGATAAAAAGTTCTTTTTGTCAGTAACTTATGTTACATTATTTAAAAGTTCTATTTTTTTTCTGTGAAGTTTTACTATCTTTTTATTTTCTAGTTCTTTTAATACTCTTGAAACAACTACTCTTGAAGTACCTAGTTTACTTGCTATTTCTTCATGGGTTATTTGAATAATATTATTATTCTCTTTTTTTAGTAAGCTTATTATTCTTGAGTCTAGTCTTTTGAATTTTATATCTTCAATTAATGTAGTTAAGGCAGTAAATTTTACAGAGAATAAAGAAAAAATATATTGTTGATAAGTAGGAGATTTTATCATTAGTTCTTGAACTATTTTTGCAGGAATCAACCAGCCTTTGATTTGAGTTGTTGTTTGTGCGGTTGCAATTGCAGGTGTATTTGATATTGTACTTGATACATTAACTATACACTGCTCACCTTTTTTTATTTCATATAAAGGAATAACTTCACCTATATCTGCATAAATCAATAGTTCAACTGAACCTTCTTCTAAAAAAAGGATATCTGTGCAAATATCCCCTTGATTAAATAGTGTAAAGTTTTTTTCAATTTCAATATATTTTGAGTTATCAAGAATATATCTTTTCTCTTCATCAGTTAGATTTTTATAAAACTCAAACTCTTTCAAAATATATCCTTATGATTCTAACTTTTTAAACTCATTGATTATCTCTTCAATGGGTTCAACTCCTACAGAAATACGAATTAAATCTACTGGTAAATTAACTTCTTCTAAATGTTTTCTTCCACTTTCTGTAATAATTAAATCATAGTGTGCAAGATAAGTATAGGGCATAAGAAGTGTGAACTCTGTTCCTAGGCTTGGTCCTTTTGCAAAATTTAATTTATCATAAGTTTGAGTTAAAGGCTTTGTAAATTCAATTGAAATAACTCCACAATATGAATTATCATCAATAATTGTTTGAGAATAAAGCTCTTTATTTTCTTCATCCATACAGTGATAAACTTTTTTTATTAAGTCAGAATTTTCAAGGTATGAAACAAGCTTTTTAGTATTTGTTGAAATAGCTTTTACTCTTTCTTTATAATCTTTTATCTCATATGCTAATCTTTGCATCTCTTTTATATGTACTGGTTCACAGTGTTTAAAAAACTCCCAATTCATATGTGAAAGAACATGTTTTTTATTTAAAATAACTGCTCCCATTAAAACATCTGCATTTCCACAAGCAAATTTTGTGAGTGATTCTACAAAGATATCTGCATAGGCAGTTAAATCAAGGTTGAAAGGCGTAGCAAATGTTGTATCAATAATCAATGGAATATTATACTTATCACAAAGCTCTCTAAGTTTTTTTATATCAAGGCATTTTAGTAAAGGGTTTGTTGGAAGTTCTGTAACTATAGCACTAACTCTTAAACCATTTTCTTTTAAATACTCTTCTAATAAATCAAGTCTATTAAGATGAGGAAAACTTTTTGATTCTTGATTATGATGATTTATTATATTCATAGTATCAAGATATAACCATCCTAATTGAATTAAAACAGTTCTTCCATTTTTTGCTTGAATTGAATTTATTCCTCTTATTGCACTGTACATAGCATTCATTCCTGAAGGTGCTAAGTGTATATTTTCAAATGGTTGTTTATATGCATTAGCTAAAGTAGAAATAATTATATCTTTTGCATTTTCTTCTTTTTCTAGAGTTTCTTTATGAATCTCTTTTATTAAAACTCTTTCATAAAGATAACTTTCTGCTAGCCTTGAAGAAAGATTACAACCAACATGTTGAATATAAGTTAAAACTCTTTGTAACTGGCAAGTTCCATTTTGAACTAAAATTACTCCAAAGGGTTCATCTATATCTATTTTATTGTGAATATAATATTTATCACTTACAAGTTTAACGGCTCTTTGTGAACTTAAAAGTACTACTTCATATGCATCACTTACTTTGTACTTTTCTTTTATATAACAGGCAAGTTTTTTTAAATATGGATGAAGTATAAACCTTGGATAACCACTTTTTATAACTTCTAAAATTTCAGGTGTTTGTTCTTCATAATCAATCACATCTTGAATATTTGGCATAGAAACAGAAACTGCATGAACATTTTTTACAGGTAATGTTTGCCCACAAGAAATATGATTGAAATAGTTTTTATTCATAGTTTGACTCTTTTTAAATTACTGCCTGTTTAATATCTTCAATCAAGTCTTCAATATTTTCTAATCCAATAGAGAATCTAACAGTTCCTTCAGATATTCCAATTGCTTCAAGCTCTTCTTTACTAAATGATGCATGGGAAATCTTAGCAGGAATTTCTATTCTACTATCTGGACTTCCAAAAGAACACTTTTCCCCAAAGATTTTAGTATTTTCAATAAATTTTTCTGCCAACTCTAAACTTTCAAAATCTGCACAGAATACACCAGGAATATACTCCATTTGTTTTTGAGCTAAATCATATTGAGGATGAGACTCTAAAGCAGGGTGAGTTACTTTTGTAATATAGTCTTGTTCTTCTAGGAAGTTTGCTATTTTAATAGATGAATTTTGATGTTCTTTCATTCTAACTTTTAGTGTTGGAATACCTAAAGAGATTAAGTACACGTCCATTGGATTTTGACTTCTTCCACCTGCATTTGCATAATAGTGAATTTGTTGAGCTAAGTCTTCAGTTTTAGCAACAATTGCACCTGCAACTACTGCTCCATGACCAGATATATATTTTGTTGTAGAAAATAAAGAAAAATCAGCTCCTAAATCTAGTGGCTTTTGAGAAATAAATGTTGCAAGAGAGTTATCAACTGCAAAAAGAGCATGATATTTATGTGATAGTTTAGCAACTTCTTCTAAATCAATAATTTTTAGACCTGGATTTGTTGGGCTTTCACAAAGAACTAAATCAATAGGATTATTTGACAGTATTTCTTCTATCTCTTCAAATTTAGTAAAATCAGCAAAGTGAACTGTTACATTATATTTTTCTTTAAATACTTTTAATAATCTAAATGTTCCACCATAACAGTCTGCTTCAACTAAAATTTGAGAATTTGCTTTTAAAGTTGTTTCAAATAAAAGTGCAACTGAAGCAATACCTGTATGCGTACAAACGCAACCAGCTCCATTTTCAACTTGAGTAAATAGGTTTTCTAACATTTCTCTTGTTGGGTTATCTGACCTTGTATAGTCGTAAATTTTACCATTTTCTGATGAAGAATCTTGCTTTTTTAAATCAAAAGTTCCTGTATTGTAAATAGGAAAGTGTGAAGCACCTGCTACATCTTCAAATGGAGCAAATTTAGCTATATGGCTTAATGAGGTTTCAACATGCAAATCTTTCATAATAGTCCTAATTTTTTCGCCGATTATAGCTAAAATTTTCTAAGAGTAAATTTTGTAAGCTAGCTTAATTTAAAAAAGTATTTGAATAGTTAAATAAGATAAAAAATATCTTATTTTATAATTGATAAAATATGAAGAGGTATTAATGAAACTAAATGAACTAGAAGCAAAGTGTGATTACTTTGAATTCGATGATAAATTTTATGAAAAGATACAGCCTCAACCACTTTATGATGCACATTTAATAAGTTATTCTAAAAAAGCATGTGATTTAATAAACTTAGATTATGGTGAGTGTGAAACACAAGAGTTTGTAGAATTTGTAAATGGAAAGAAAACTTTAAAAGGCTCAACTGCTTATTCTCAAGCTTATGCTGGACATCAATTTGGTTATTATGTTCCACAATTAGGGGATGGAAGAGCTATAAATTTTGGAAGTGTAAATGCTTGGCATTTACAAACAAAAGGAGCAGGGCTTACAAAATATTCAAGACAAGGTGATGGAAGAGCTGTTTTACGATCTAGTATTAGAGAATATATTATGAGTGAAGCTATACATGCATTAGGAATACCTACAACAAGAGCACTAGCAATAATTGGTTCAAATCATCCTGTTCATAGATCTTATGAAAAGGAAGAAACAGCAGCAATAGTTTTAAGAATGTCTCCTTCTTGGATAAGAATAGGAACATTTGAGTATTTTGCAAAACAAAAAGATACAAAACATCTAAAACAGTTACTTGATTATGTAATAAAAAACTCATATTCTCATTTAGAAGGTTTAGAATACTCTTATGAAAGGTTTTATTTTGAGCTTGTAGATAAGACTGCAAAACTGATGTCACAATGGATGGCATATGGATTTATGCATGGAGTTATGAATACTGATAACATGTCAGTAACAGGGCTTACTATTGATTATGGTCCATTTGCATTTATGGATAATTTTGAGATGATGTGTATTTGTAATCATACAGATATAGAAGGAAGATACTCTTATAATAATCAACCACATATAGCAAAATGGAATTTAGAAGTTTTAGCATATGCATTAAAAGATGTTTGTGATGTAAATAAGCTACTTGAATATTTAGATACTTTTATGTCCTCTAATCAAAAACACTACTTAGAACTTATGAATAAAAGATTAGGTTTAGATGATAATTTAAGTGGTGATTCTAATTTAAATTTAGTAGTTTCATTATTAGAAGCTTTAGAAGTATCAAAGTGTGATTATAACTGCTTCTTCTGGGAACTTACAAAGATAAATTCACTTGAAGATTTTTCAAATGTTTTAGACATAGTTCCTATTAGAAAACCTTTAAAACAGTGGTTTGAAAAATATGAAGATACTTGTAAAAAACAAAACCAAGACTTTGAGTCTATGAAAAAATTAATGAAAAAAACAAACCCAAAATATGTAATTAAAAACTATATGCTTCAAGAGTCTATTGAAAAGGCAAAAGAGGGTGATTTTTCTTTAGTAAATGATTTGTTAAAAATTGCTCAAAATCCATTTGATGAGCATAAAGAGTTTGAAAGATACTCTAATCCAACTCCTAAAGAGTATGTGAATTTACAGTTAAGTTGTTCTTCTTAAGAAGGACTAGTCCTTCTTAATTCTTTTTTACTTCTTCATATGAGTTTTCTATTCTATTTCCAGCTTCATCAACAAGTTCTTCAGTTTTATCTGCAATATCTTCAGCTTTATCTTCAGCCTCATCAACAATATCTTCAACTTTATCTTGAGCTTCATCAACAATGTCTTCTGATTTATCAGCTGAATCTTCAACTTTATCTTCAGCTTCATCAACAATATCTTCTGACTTATCAGCTACATCTTCAACTTTATCTTCAGCCTCATTAACAATGTCTTCTGACTTATCAGCTACATCTTCTGCTTTATCCTGAATCTCTTCTTTTACGTTATCTATTTTATCACTTGTTGTATCTTCACTCGTACAACCTTGTAACGTAAATATAGCTATTACTAATACAAGTAATATATTTCTAATATCTTTCATTTAAATATCCTTTTTTTTTATTAATATTTTTATTTTTTTTATTTATAACAGTATTTAAAATAACTGAAACAAATAATAATATTAAAAATATAAAAAATATTATTTTAACAATTCAAGTTAAAACATTAGTAATGTCTGTGAAACAAAAAGCTTTAGAAACTAATGTAAAAACTAAAATTTAATTGACCAATATATCATAACTTTTCCTTAAAGGTCAAAATTACAATTATCATACAAAAGAAAAATTGAATAAATCTTTAATAATATTATAAATTTATTATTTAAGGTAAAAATAAAAAAATAATAAGATATTTATTTGGTAATAAAAAATGATATAAATGTTTTATTTTCTGACTGTTAGTCAGTTTTTAAAAATAGTTTAAGTTTCTTTTATTTATACTTCCAACAAGTAATTGACCGACGGTCAGTCAAAAAGTTAAATTTTTGATTACTTTTTATCTGGAAGGAGATAAAACTTGAGTCCTAGAAAAATAAATAAAGAAGAAAAAAGAAGAGAAATAGCTTTAGCTAGCTGTGATTTGATTTATGAAGTAGGAATGAAAAAACTTACTGTTGCTGAGGTTGCAAGAACTGCAGGAATAGGTAAGGGAACTATTTATGAATATTTTGAAAATAAAGAAGACATTATTTTTGAAATAATAAATATGCATATTGAACAACATCATAAAGAGTTTACAGAAAAGGTTTCAAAACTAAATACTATTGAAGAAAAATTAGAATTATTTTTTGATTTTTTATTAAATGATACAGAAGAAAATATGAAACACTTCAATGGATATAAAGAGTTTTTATCAATTGTTCTTGCTGAAGAAAATCTACCTATGAAAGAGTTTAATTGTGAAAAAAATGAATATTTTGGTGGAGAGCTTATTAAGATTTTAGAAGATTCTATTAATAAAGGTGAGATAAAAAAAGAAGCTATCAATTTATCAAATGGAATTTTAACTTATCAAAAAGGACTTGCTATAAGAAAAATGAGTCAAGCTAATTTTGATGTTAGAACAGATTACGAAAGCTTTATTGGAACAATACTGCAATTAATTGAGATTAAAAATGATTAATCCAAAATATAGAAGACTAACTTTTGCTTTTTTTATGTCTTTATTTATGAGTTTTATTATGAGTATGGTAATTACATTCATTAATTTAGGATTTATTGATGGATTTATATTAAAGTGGATGGAAGCATTTGTAAAAGCATTTGTATGTGCTTTCCCAATCGTATTTTTTGTAGCTCCAATGGTACAAAAAATTACAAACAAGTTAATTTTAGAGGAAAAATAATGATAAAAAAATTGTTAGGTATAACTATTTTTTCTGCTTCACTTTTTGCAATGGGAGGTCCTTCGTTAGTTGAGACTTCAAAGGTTGTAAAATCAGAAGTTAACCCGTTACAAGAATTTGTTGGAACAATTAAGTTTGATAAAAAATCAGTATTAGCAGCACAGAATTCAGGTGTTGTAAAATCAATTAATTTTGAAGTTGGAGATAAAGTTAAGAAAAATAAAATTTTAATTCAAATAGATGCTGATATTTTGAATGCTCAAATTCAATCAGCAAAAGCATCTGCTACTAGTACTAAAAAAGATTATGAAAGATATACAAAGTTACTTGATAATAAATCTATTTCTCAAAAAGAGTTTGATGATGTAAAAGTAAGATATATAGAAGCTAAAAGTACTTTACAGGAGTTGCAAATTCAAGCACTTAAAAAAAGAATTAAAGCTCCTTATGATGCTGTAGTTGTAGAAAGACATGTTGATTTAGGAGAATGGGTAAATGCAGGAAGTCCTGCTGTAACAATTGTAGATACTTCTAAAGTAGAAATTACTTTTGATATTCCATTATCAATTGTAAGTGGATTAAAGAAAAATGGTATTTATGATATTGCTGTAGAGAACAACACTTTAAAAGCAAAATTAATTGCAGCTATTCCAGCTGGAGATAAGCTTACAAGAACTTTTCCTGTTAAATTTAAAGCAGAGGTAAAAGATACTTTTATCTTTGATGGACAAGAAGCAAAAGTAAGTCTTTCTAAAAATGGTAAAACTGAAGCTTTAGTTGTACCAAGAGATGCAGTAATTAAAAGATTTGGACAGAATGTTGTATTTATAATTACTGATAAAATGACTGCTCAAATGATGCCAGTTCAAATTGTAGGATATCTTGGTGAAAAAATAGCAATTGATGCACAGGGTTTAAGTGAAGGTATGGATGTAGTTAGTAAAGGAAATGAAAGAGTATTCCCTAACTCACCAGTTAAAGTATTAAATAAATAGAGGTAAATGATGGATTTAATTAAGTTTTCAATAAAAAACCCCGTTACAATAATAGTTTCAGTACTGATTGTTGTACTTTTTGGTTTTTTATCATTATCAAAACTTCCTTATCAATTGACTCCTACTGTTACTAAGCCAGAGATTAAAATTACAACTGCTTGGCCTGGTGCAACTCCCTATGAGATTGAAAGAGAGATAATTGAAGAACAAGAGGATACTTTAAAAAGTTTAAATAACTTGATTGAGTATGAATCTAGTTCAAATGATGATTATGGTGAAGTTACATTAACTTTTAAATTAGGAACAGATTTAAGAGCTGCATTACAAGATGTATCAAATAAATTAAATGAAGTAAGTTCTTATCCTGACAATGTAGAAGAACCAGTAATTGAAACAGCAACAGCTAGTCCTGTTATTTGGATGATGCTTCAAACTTTAGAAAATAACAAAAGACATGTAGATGAATATAAAACATTTTTTGAAGATGAAATAAAACCAGCAATTAGAAGAGTTGAGGGTGTTTCAGGAACCATGGGTGGTGGTGGAAGAGAACAAGAGATGCAAATTGAGTTTGATGTTAACAAACTTGCTTCTTATGGTTTAACAATTCCAAAAGTTATAAATATTTTACAAAATGAAAATGTAGATGTTTCAGCAGGACTTCAAAACTTAGAAAGACGTTCATATAGAATTAGAACTGTTCATAAATTCAAAACTATAAAAGATATTGAAAAAGTTGTTTTAATATCAAACAGAGAACAAAGAGTTACAGTAAAAGATATTGCTAAGGTAAACTTCGGATATGAAACTCCAAGTACAGTTGCAATGTTCTTAGGTAAAGATGGGATTTTTTTAGGTGTTCAACCTAGTTCTGATGTGAATGTTGTAGATCTTACAAATGATGTAGAAAAAGTTGTAAATGATTTAAATGCAGGTGTTTTAAAGGATGAAGGTTTAGAAATAAAATGGATATATGATGAAAGACCATATATCGTTGGTTCTGTTGATTTAGTTCAACAAAACATTATTATTGGTGGTATTTTAGCAGTTATTATTTTAATAATGTTCTTAAGAAGTTTATCTCCAACAGCTGTAGTTTCAGTTGCTATTCCAATTTCTATTATTGGTACATTTATTATTCTATCAGTAATGGGAAGAAGTTTAAATACAATTTCTTTAGCTGGTATTTCCTTTGCAGTTGGAATGCTCGTTGATGCGGCTATTGTAGTATTAGAAAATATTGATAGACATAGAAAATCAGGAGAAGAGATTAGTGAAGCTGCATATAAAGGTGCTAGTGAAGTTTGGGGAGCATTAATTGCTTCAGCATTAACAACAATTGCTGTTTTCTTACCAATTATTTTCTTAGAAGATGAAGCAGGACAACTATTTAAAGATATTGCAATTGCAGTAACAGCTGCTGTTTCATTTTCACTTTTTGTTTCAATTTCAGTTATTCCAATGCTTTGGAAAAAATTTGCTTCTATTTCAAAAAAAGAACCAAAAGATGCAGGGAAATTAGCTCAATTTGGACATAAAGCGGTAGATTTTATTATGTCTATTGTGGAAGTTTCATTAAAAAATACAAAAACAAAAGTTCTTACAATTTTATCATTAGCTGTTTTATCAGTGGGAATTATTTATACTCTATTTCCTAAACTTGATTATTTACCACAAGGTAATAAGAACTTAATTTTTAATATTTTAATTACTCCTCCTGGATTATCTTATCAAGAAAGATATGATATGGGTGCTTATTTAATGAAAGGTGTAGAACCTCATGTAAATAAGGATGTTGGAAATGTACCAGGAATAAATAGAGCCTTTTATGTATCTTTTGGAGATTTCAATCTTTTTGGAGCAACTTCAGTTCATGAAGATAGAGCAAGGGATTTAATTCCTATGTTTGCTCCTTTAGTTAACTCTTTGCCTTCAGTTTTTGGGGTATCTTTACAATCAGGAGTTTTTGAAGATGGAATTGGTGAAGGTAATGTTGTAAATATTGATATTTCTGGTGAAAGAATTGAAGATATAGCTTCTGTTGGAGGTCAATTATATGGTGCAACTATGCAAACAATTAAAGGTGCTCAAGTAAGACCTGTACCTTCAGTTGAATTACTTTATCCAGAAGTAAGACTTAAACCAAATCAAGATGCATTAAAAGCTTTAGGACTTAGTTCAAGAGAACTTGGGGTAACAGTTGATGTTTTAATGGATGGAAGGAAAATTGGTGATTTTGAGCAAGAAGGTAAAAAGAAAATTGATTTAGTTTTAAAAGCTAGTGATAAACAAATAGCTTCTCCTGAAGATATTTTAGCTTCACAAATTGCTTTACCAAACTCATCTTTAGTTCCAGTTTCTTCACTGGCAACTACAGAGTTTACAACTGGTATTAGTGAAATTAGACACTTAGATGGAAAAAGAACAATTACTCTTCAAGTTACACCTCCTCAAGGTATGACAGTTGAAGAGTCTATGCAAATGATAGATGGTATGCTTAAAGGAATGAAAGCAAAAAATATGATTCCTCCTTCTGTAGAAGTTGGAATGTCTGGAACAGCTGATAAACTTACTGAAACAATAGGTTTACTTTTAGGAAACTTTATTTTAGCTCTTGTAATTGTTTATTTACTTATGGCATCATTGTTTGGAAACTTTTTGTATCCAATAGTTATTATGTTTACAGTTCCCTTAGCAACTGCTGGAGGTTTTATTGGGCTTGCCTTAACAAATACTTTTATTGCTCCACAAACCTTGGATATTTTAACAATGCTTGGGTTTATTATTTTAGTTGGTATTGTTGTAAATAATGCAATTTTAATAGTACATCAAAGTTTAAATTATATTAGAACTAAAGGAATGGAACATAAAAAAGCAGTTATAGAAGCTACTAAAACAAGAGTTAGACCTATTTATATGTCTTCAATGACTTCTGTTTTTGGTATGTTGCCTTTAGTATTGATTCCTGGACCAGGAAGTGAATTTTATAGAGGGTTAGGTTCTGTTATTACAGGTGGATTAGCATTTTCAACTATTTTTACTATCTTTGTAACTCCTGCACTTTTAATGTTTTTTATTAAATTAGAACAAAGAGTTAAAAGTAAAAATAGTAAAGAACCAGTTGATGTAAGTAAAGCATAAAGGAGAGTTTATGAATAAAAAAATATTAAAACTTTTGCCTCTAACATTTTTAGGGGCAAATCTATATGCTTTAGATATAAATGAAGCAATAAATAAAGCGTTAACTAATAATAATAGTTATATAAAACAACAATATATTTATGATGAAGCAAAAGCCAATGTAACAAAAAGCCAAGCTGGCTTTTTGCCGAAGTTAAATACTTCATATACATATAATGCAAATAAGTATGATATTGGAGAAGGGAAAGATAATGCTAATGCAAGTGCTATTCTTTCATACAACCTATTTAGCGGCTTAAGTGATTATTATGGGTTAGAAGCTGCAAAGAAAAATAAGTTTGCCTCTAAGTATAGTTTAGAAGCTGCGAGATATGATTTAATATATGAAGTAAAAGTAAAATATATAAATTATTTAAAAAGTCTAAAAAATATTGAGACTTTAGAAAATGCTTATAAATTATTACAAAAGCAATATAAAGATTCAGAAAATAGATTTGATCAAGGTTTATTAGCTAAAAATGACTTACTACAAGTAAATGCACAAATGCTTCAAGCCAAACAAAATCTTGCAAGGGCAAAGGCTAGTTCAAAAACTGCTTGGTATAGTTTAAAGAATATTTTAGGTGGAAACTTATCAAAAGAAGAGAAGATTGAAGATTTAAAAAGAGACACTGCTTTTATTTTTGATTATAAAGAAGAGGAAATATTTTCACGAAGTGAAATAAAAGCTTTAAAAGAAACTATAGAAGCTCTTTTAAACCAAAGAAATGCAAATGCATATGGAACAGCATTACCTTCAGTATCTTTAGATTTAGCTCATACAAAGTATGGTCAAGATGCTTCTTTAAACTCTGATGAATTAGCTTTTGATGAACAATCAAGGGCAACAGTAAATGTAAAGTGGAATTTATATAATGGAGGAGCAGATAAAGCTCAAACAATAATTTTAAGAAAGAAATCTTTACAAGCAAAAGAGGAGTTAGAAGAGTTAAAGTTAAATGTTAAATTACAATATGAAAATGCTGTTGAAGATTTTAATGTCTCTAAGTTAAACTATGAAACAGCTAAGATATCTTTAGAGCAATCAAAAGAGAATTATAAAATTGTAAATAATAGATTTAATGAAGGTTTATCAACAAGTACAGATTTAATAAATGCTAACTTTTTATTAACACAAGCAAAACAAAGTTTTGATGATGCCTTTTATGATAGATTCTTAGCTAAAGCCTCTTTAGATAGAATCTTAGAAAAATAAAATATATCAATCGAAGAATTTGAACTCTTTTTCAAGTTCTTCTTTTGTAGCACCTTCTTCTTTTCTCTTTTTGTATTTTCTCATAGTTTTAAAATATTTGTAACTTTGAAAAATAGCAAAAATTACAAAAATAAATAAAAATAAAGAGAAGATTATAAAAATTATTTCCATATTATTCTCCTATTAGTTTGATCCAAATCCTAGAAAATTACCTTTCTTTTCATTTTTTTCTTCTTGTTGTTTTTTGGTAGGAACATTCTCTACCCCTTTAAATTCATCAAACCATTTTAGTTGTTCTGGTGTACGTTTAATATCTTTGTTCTTATCTGTTGAACTAAAGTCAAATCCGCCTTTTCCAAAGTCTATTCTATCATAAACTAAAAATGCAAAAATTATAATTGCAATTGTAACTAGGATTTTAAACAGTGTTTGAGATACAGTTGTTGCAACTGTCTTCTTTTTTTGTGTTTTGTATTCTTTTGCCATAATAGTAATTATTACATAAAAATTATTAAAGTAACTTTTTTTTAATTAAGAATTAATTTATATACATAAAACAATATTGATACTATTTTATTACCTTTGCTCTGTAAACTTACATAATTAATAGCAGGAATGAAGATGAATCAAATAAATTACAAATATACTTTTTTAACAATATTTTTTCTAATGATCTTTGCATTATTGTCATTATTGACTTATTCTTTTAAAGTTTCAAATAAAAATGATATTAATACTTTGTCTGCTGATAGGATAAAAGAAAAGATGTTTATAAAAGAAAAACAGTTTCTATCTGCAATCAATAGTTATAAGTTGACATTAGAAGCAATTTCTCATAATTCATTTTTTAAAGAGTATATAAATAAAAACGAAAAAAAAGAAGAACTACAACAACTACTTATTATATTACAAAAGGCACTTCCTGAGGCTACGCAAATTAGAGTGTTAGATATGCAGGGTAAAGAAAAAATAAGAATAGATAAAACATTATATGGAAGATTAAAAGAGAAAGAGTTTTTTCATGCAGTTGCAGAAAATAGACTACAAGATAAATCAAAAAAAGACTATTACCATATGTTTAGGAATTTAGATTCTTATGAAATAGGATTTTCAAATATTGATTTAAAAACAGAAAATGAAAAAATTGTAACTCCTAAACAAACTTCATTGAGAATAGCAACTATTGCAAATAATAGTAAAGGTAAAAAAAGTGCTATTATAATTATAAATATAGATATTATGAAGTTTTTTGATAAGTTTAAAAAGAATGTTTTGTATGATGTTATGATTGTGGATAAAGAAGGAAAGTTTATTTTACATTCAGATAAAAATTATGGCATTCTTTCTAATACTTTTTATACATTTCTTTTTAAAGATGCCTTCAATAAAAAAGATACTTCATTGGCATTAAAAGAAGATGAATTCTCATCAAAGGTTTTTTATTCAAAGAAATTAGATGAATTGAATAACGATCAAGATTTAAGACTAGTTTTAGGCTTAAAATATCAAGAGTTAGCAGTTATAAAACAAAAAGATAGAGATTTGACTTATTTAATATTTATTTTATTGGTGCTATTTCTGTTACCTTTGATTGTACATTTTTCAAAGATACCTGATAACTTAGCAAATAAATTAAAAACTCAAATGGTAACTGATAATTTAACAAACTTATCAAATAAAGAAGGTTTACTAATTGAGTATAAAAATAATAAAGATGTAGGAAAAATAGTTGTTATCATAAAAGTTGATAACTTTTTAAAAGTTGCAAATGCCTATGGTTATAAAGTAGCAAACCAATTACTAAAATCAATAACAAGCTTTTTAGAAGAGTACCAGTATAGAGACAAGTTTATGGAACTTTATAAATTAGATAGAGACTCTTTTGCTTTTATATATAATTTTGAAAATATACATATTTTAAAACAAGACTTAGAAAAATTATATAAAGATATTGAAAATGAAGAGTATGTTATCAAAAATAATTTTAGAATTTTAGTTGAGTGTACAGTCTCTTCAAGTAGCATAGAACCTTTTACAAGTATCTCAAGAAAATTACAAGAAGCAGAAATTGCTTTAGAAACTGCACACCATAAAAGAAGTGACTTTTATATTTATAATAAAAATGATAGAAGAGCAGAACTAAATAAAAATAATATAAGATTATCAACTAAGGTAAAGAAAGCTATAGAAAATGATGATATTCTTGTCTATTTTCAACCAATTTATAATAATAGAACAGGGCTCATTGAAAAATATGAAACTTTAGTAAGATTAAAATATGAAGATGAGATTATTTATCCTGATTATTTTTTACCAATTCTAAAAGATATTAAAAAATATAAAAAGGTCACTAAAATAATAATACAAAAGTCATTTGAGTACTTTCAATATTTAGATTGTGAATTTTCTATAAATCTTAGTGTAGAAGATATCTCTTCTAAAGAGATGAGAAGTTATATTTATAAAAAAATAGATGAATATAAAATTGGAAATAGACTTGTTATAGAAATTGTAGAGTCTGAAGCGATTGAAAATTATGATAATTTTCTAAAGTTTATTAAAGAGGTTAAATCTTTAGGTTGCAAGATAGCAATTGATGACTTTGGAACTGGATATTCAAATTATCAATACATTATTAATCTAAATGAATATATCGATTATCTTAAAATAGATGGAACTTTAATTAGAGATATTCATACAAATAGAAAAACACAACTATTAGTTGGGACATTAAAGTTTTTATGTGATAGTTTAGGCATAAAAACAATTGCTGAGTATATAGAAAATGAAGCAATATTTAATTATGTAAAATCAATGGGAATAAATTATTCACAAGGTTATTATATAGGTAAACCACAAGAAGAAGTTATCAATAAGATAGAAGTTAGTTAAAGTTTTTAAATAAATCTCTATTTGAAAATACAAATAAGAAAACTCCTATTAGCATAGATATAAATACTAACATTGTGATATTCCAGCCAAAGTTTGCATATACAAAAGATGGGGCAAAAGAACCTATTGCGCCACCTAAATAATAAAAACTTAAATACATACCTGAGGTAAGTGCCTTTTGATTTTGTTTTAAAGAGTTTGCTATTCTTGTTGAAACAGTATGAATAATAAACATACCTAAACAAAATAAAAATACTAAAGAAAATAAGAATAGGGCATTTGAACTAAAGAATCCTACAGTTGCAAGGAAGAATATTCCAATTCCTGCTAAAACAGTTGGTACTTCTGTTTTGAATAAGGCAATAATCTTGTGAATAGTAAGTGAAACTACAATTCCTACACCATATCCAAGATAAAGTAAACCAATTTGTGTTTCAGTTATTTCTGGGACTTGTTCTTTAATTCTAAATGGTAAAATATTTAATATACCTCCAAAAATAAAGAAAATAACGAACATTAATGAATATATTACAACAAACCTTTTATCTTTTAAAATATTTGCTACATCAGCTAGTTTTGGTTTAGCTAATTTTGTATCACCTTCAAAAGATAATCTTCTAATTAAAAGTAAACCAAATAAAAGGGCTAAAGATAGTGAGAAGAAAACTACTCTCCATCCAAATTCAGTAGCGATAAATCCTGAAAAAACTCTTCCTACAAGTCCACCAAAAACCGTTGCAGCTACATAAATAGACATATTTACTTTTGTTTTTTCTCTATCATTTGCCAAAATAGTCATACAAGCAGTTAAAATAGCTGGAACAATCATAGCCTCAATAGTTCTAATAGTTAAAAATATTTCATATGAGTTTGAAAAACCAAGTGCTAAGTTTGTCATAAATAGTGTAATTGAAGCCACTGTCAAAACAGTTTTTGTTTTTACTGATTCTAAAATGTATCCATAAATAATAGGTGAAATTGCTAAAAAAAGCATGATAACAGCTGTAAAAGAAGAAGCTTTTACAACTGATACATCAAACTCATTTGCTAATAGTGGTTGAATAGGTTGTGTTGCGTACATTACTGATAATAAAACAGTAATTGTATATATAATAATAAAAAGTTCGTTTTTTTTCATTTTTTAGATGTGAGCTCCTGAAGCCGCCATAATATCTTTTCCATCATCACTAATCATTGAAGGATCCCAAGGAGGATCAAAAACTAAATGCACATAAGCTTCATCAATAATATCAACTGTTTGTGTTACATATTTAACTTGTTCAACTAAGCTTTCAGCAACTGGACAAGCAGGAGAAGTTAAAGTCATTTCAACAGTTGCATAAACATAATTGTTTTTTTCTTCAAAATCAATTTTGTATATTAATCCTAAATCATAAATATTTACTGGTATTTCTGGATCATATACAGATTTTAGTCTTTGTATTACATCTTCTTTTAATTTTTCTTTACTTTCTATAATTGACATCTATAATCCTTTATTTAACCCTACTTATAAAGTTAGGGCATACTCTTTAATTTTCTTAATCATGCCAATTACTCCACTTTGTCTATTTGGAGTAATAACTTCACTAAGACCTAGTTCATAAACTATATCCATATCAACTTCTTTTAACTCTTCAATTGTAGAGTCAGAAAAAATATTTAGAATAATATAAACTAAACCTTTTACAATAACTGCATCTGAAGTTCCTTTAAAATAAAGCTTATTGTCTTCTTTTTGGGCAATAAGCCATACTTGAGAAGTACAACCATGTACTATATTTTCAGGAACTTTATATTTTTCTTCAAGTTGGGGAAGTTTTTTCCCTAAATCAATAATATATTCATATTTTTGTAATTCATCATCAAAAAACTCTAAATCTTCTTTTATATCTTGAACTCTTTTTTCAATAGTATTCATATCTCTCCTTAACTTAACATATCAAGGGCTTTTTTTAAAGCTTCAATTAATTTGTCAACATCTTCTTTTGTATTATAAAAAGCAATAGAAACTCTTATAGTACCTTTAATATTTAGTTGTTTCATAATTGGTTGAGCGCAGTGGTGTCCTACTCTTAAAGCAATTTTCATTTTGTCAAGTAAAATCCCAATATCATCATGCATGATATCTTTGAAGTTAAAACTTTTACTTCCAATTGAGTCTTCTAAATTATTATAGAAAATTATATTTGGCAATTTACTTAACTGATTGATTAAATACTCATAAACTTCATGCTCTTGTTTCATAATTGCATCATAACCAACTTTATTTATATATTCTAGGGCTTTTGCAAAGCCAATTACACCCGCAATGTTTTGAGTTCCAGCTTCAAATTTATATGGGGCATCAAGCATAGTTGATTTTGAAAAATCAACTTGGTCTATTGTTGCTCCACCTGTTTGATAAACATCTACTTCTTTTAAATATTCTTCTTTTATGTAAATAGCTCCAACCCCAGTTGGTCCAAAGGTTTTGTGTGCTGAAATAGCAAAAAAGTCCACATCAAGTTCTTGCATATCAACTTTCATATGGGCTAAACTTTGTGCTCCATCAATCATAACAACACAATCATATTTATGAGCTAATTTTATTATTGCTTTTATATCATGTATTTTTCCGAAGGCATTTGAAATATGAGTAACACTTACAAATGAGTTTGGGTTTTGCTTTAATATATTTTCAAAATCTTTAAAATCAAAATCTAAGTTTTCATTACAAGATACTACTTCAAGACCTTCACCTAAAGTTCTTCCTTGCATATGCCATGGAACAATATTTGAGTGATGTTCTAACGAAGAGATGATTACTGTTTTAAACTTTTTAGCAAAAGAAGATGCAATAAAGTTAATTGACTCTGTTACACCTTTTGTAAATATTATTTGCTCTTTACTTGAAGCATTGATAAACTTTTGTAAAATTTTTCTTGCATTTTCATAGTTTAAAGTTGCTTTATTTGCATCTCCAAAAGAGCTTCTGTGAGTATTAGCGCAATAGTTTTCATAATACTCAACTTGTGAAGTAATTACTTCTTTTGGTTTTTGTGTTGTAGCAGCATTATCTAAATAGACAATATCACTATTTGAAAAATAGGGAAAATCTTTTTTAAACATAACTGCTCCTTTCATAATTTATTGCAAAATCTTTTACTTTTTCGTCTAAAATAGTATCTAAAATCTCATTTTCAATGGCTTTTAAAAGCATCTTTTTAGCCAATGCTTCATCTATACCTCTTGATTGTAGATATAAAAGTTGATCTTTATCTAAAGAACCCGTTGTTGCACCATGGCTTGCTTCTAATTCATCAATGTTTATTTCAAGATGAGGTTTTGCAAAAATAGTTGCATCATCACTTAATAAAATAGTGTCAGTATTTTGATGAACCTTTGAATATAAAGCTTTTTCATTTACTTTTGACATAGCTTCAAATACTGCTTTTGAATTATCATGTAAAATATGTTTATACTTTATATTACTTGCATTGTTCTTTTCTATATGATTTGTATTAAATATAGAAGAAGAGTTTGCTTTTTCAAAAAGATTTATATAACCATTTATATTTAAAGTTGTATTCTCTTTTTCTAAATTAGAATCATAAATACAAAGGGCAAAACCTTTTCCTAACTCAAAGTTTGTATGGTTTATAGAAGAGTTATCTTCTAAATTATTTATATAATTAAGTATTAAAGATGTTTTTTCACTCATATCTTGTATTTTTAAATACTCTAAGTGAGCATTTTTCTCACAATTAAACTCTCTATTTACACTATAAAAGTTATTCTCTTTTTCATTTACAAATATTTCAATAACTGAAGCTTTTATACCTTTTGATATATTTATTTTTAAAGAGTTTGTATTTATACTATTTTGATCTTTTAACTTATGTACAATCACAATTGGCTCTTTTGTATCTTCACTTATATTTAATTCATAAGTTTTTGTTTCTAATTTTTCGTTTATTTTAATTAGTTCATTTGAAGATTCTATAGTCTCGCTACTTTTTTGAACTTCTATATTTAGTTTGTATTCAGCAAAAGATTCAAACTCTTTTTCTAATAAAGGGTTTAAATTTATCTTTCTAAAATCTTCATCTTTTTTTGTTGGAAATTTTATATTTTCTAATTCAATTAATTTCATAATTACTCCAATCCTTGAAACCCAACACTATCAAGTTGTTGAGCTAGTTTATAATCTCCTGTTTTAACTATCTTTCCATCTTTTAAAATATGAACAAAGTCAGGTTTTACTAAATTTAGTAGCTTGTCATAGTGTGTAATCATTAATAAAGATCTACTTTTATCTTCTAGTAGACTATTTATAACTTTTGCAACAGTTTTAATAGCATCTACATCAAGTCCTGAATCTATTTCATCTAACATGATTAAATCAGGTTTTAATAAAAGTAGTTGAATTAGCTCATTTCTTTTTTTCTCACCACCAGAAAAACCATCATTTAGATCCCTTTGTAAAAGTGATTTATCAATATCAAACTTTGCTAATTCACCTTTTGAGTATTTTAAAAAGCCCATTGCATCTAACTCTTCTTCTTTATGATATTTTCTTTTTTCATTTACAATAGTTTTTAGAAAATAACTATTATTTACACCTGGAACTTCAACAGGATTTTGAAAACTTAAGAAGATACCTTCTTTAGCACGTTGTGAAACATCTAATTCTAAAAGATCTTTATCTTTATATTTAATTTCACCATTAGTAACTTCACAGTCATAATGGTCACTAATTGTTTTAACTAATGTTGATTTTCCTGCACCATTTTGTCCCATAAGTACATGAATCTCACCTGGCTTTATGTCTAAATTTAAACCTTTTAAAATCTCTTTATTTTCTATATTTACTTTTAAATCTTTTATATTAAGCATTATTTATTCCTTTTAAAATGTTCTTCTTGTTTTATCCCACACTTCCTTCTAAAGAGATACTAAGTAACTCTTTAGCTTCCGCTGCAAACTCCATAGGTAACTCTTTTAATACCTCTTTACAGAAACCATTTACAATCATAGCAATAGCATCTTCTTCATCAATACCTCTTTGAGATAAATAAAATAGTTGTTCTTCAGATATCTTTGAAGTAGTTGCTTCATGCTCAATATGTGCACTTGAATTTTTAATCTCATGGTATGGATAAGTATGAGCTTTACATTTATGTCCAATTAATAATGAATCACACTCAGAAATATTTCTTGCATTTTTTGCATTTTTACCCACACTTACTAAACCTCTATAAGCATTTACTCCACTCATAGCAGAGATACCTTTAGAGATAATAGTAGATTTTGTATTTTCACCTAAGTGAATCATTTTACTACCAGTATCAGCTTGTTGGGCTTTGCTAGAAATTGCTACAGAATAAAATTCTCCAACAGAATTATTTCCTTTTAAAACACATGATGGATATTTCCATGTTAAACTAGAACCAGTTTCAACTTGTGTCCAAGAGATTTTTGAGTTCTCACCTTTACATAAACCTCTTTTAGTAACAAAGTTTAAAATACCACCTTTACCTTGCTCATCACCTGGATACCAGTTTTGAATAGTTGAATATTTTATTTGTGCATTATCTAAAGCAACTAATTCTACAACTGCTGCGTGAAGTTGTCTTTCATCTCTACTTGGAGCTGAACATCCTTCATTATAAGAAACATAAGAGTTTTCATCACAGATAATAAGTGTTCTTTCAAATTGTCCTGTATCTAAAGCATTTATTCTAAAGTAAGTTGAAAGCTCCATTGGACATTTAGTATTAGGTGGAATATATACAAAACTTCCATCTGTAAATACTGCACTATTTAGTGTTGAAAAATAGTTATCATTTTTACTTACAACTGAGGCTAAATATTTTTTTAAAATTTCTGGGTGAGAGTGGGCTGCTTCTGAAATAGAACAGAATATAATCCCTAACTTCTCTAACTCTTCTTGATAAGTAGTTTTAACAGAAACTGAATCAAATACAGCATCAACTGCAACACCAGCAAGCATTTTTTGCTCTTCTAATGGAATACCTAGTTTTTCATATGTTTTTAAAATCTCTGGGTCAACTTCATCTAATGAATCCAATGCCTTTTTAGGTGCACTATAATATGAAATATCTTGATAATCTATTTTTGGATAGTTTAGATGTGCCCAATCTGGCTCTTCCATCTTTAACCAAATATTATATGCTTTTAATCTAAATTCAAGTAACCACTCAGGCTCTTCTTTCTTTTTTGAGATGGCTTTTATTACATCTTCATTTAAGCCTTTAGGAAATGTATCACTTTCTACAAGTGTTTCAAAACCTAATTTGTAGTCTTGTTTCAAAATTTCTTTTAAATGCTTATTTTCACTCATTTTAAAACCTTTTTATATTTAGGACTAAAATTGTCCTATTTAGGTAAATTTAACATATGTTCATTAAATAATAGTATAAATGTTTAACTAATATTCTACTTTAAATTAAATTTTAATTTATTTTATTTTTGCTTCTAATCTCTTTGTATAGTATGAAATAGGGTAGGTTAGAAGTAAATATCCAAGTGCAAGGGGAATATAACTTTCCAGTGTAGAATATGTATAGGCATTTACCTCTTGGGCATTCATCGTAAATTCACTTATTGATATGATAGAAAGCAGGGATGAATCTTTTATAATACTTGCAAATTGTCCTGTTAAAGCTGGTAACATTCTTCTAAAAGCTTGAGGGAAAATCACATATTTATACATCTGATAATTTGTCATTCCAAGACTTAAACTTGTTTCAAACTGTTCAATTTCAACTGATTGTATAGCACCTCTAATAATTTCACTTACATAAGCCCCTGCAAATAAAGCTAAGATAACGGTTCCAACTACATATCTATTTTCAAAGCCTAAATTGTTTGCAAATACATAAAAGAAAATAAGTATTTGTACTAAAAGGGGCGTTCCTCTTATTAGTTCAATATAGAATCTAGAAAAAAATCTAAGAAGTATAAACTTTGAGTTTTGTCCGTAAGCAAAAAATAGACCAATAATAAAACTTAGAATAAGAGCAAAAAATGAAATAAAGATAGTCATAAGAAAACCATCAATAAACTTTTGTCTATATTCATAAACACTATGCCAATTAAAGTTATAAGAGATATTTTTAAACATAAAATAGAATGTAATAAAAATAGTAAAAATTAAAAGTAGAAAATTAAAAAGGTAAATAGCTTTTGAAAGCTTTTTACCTTTTTTTAATCCTAATTCATGGATAAATAAATTTTTTAGTTTAATTTTTAAGTCCTAGAAGAAAAATGCAATGCCAAGTTCATCAAATGTTTTTTTAGCATCAGTTAAATATTTGTCTGCAAAAGAGTCAAATGTTCCATCTTCTTTTGCTTTTTTAATGAAAGCATCTACATCTTTTTTAAGTGGGCTATTCTTTTTAAGAGCAACTCCCCAGTACTCAAAATCTTCTTGGAAAGATTGAAGAAGTGCAACAGTTGTATCTTTATGTTGTGCATAGTTTTTATAAATTGTTAATTGGTCATATAAAAATCCATCAGCTTTTCCTTGAACAACTTCTAATACACAAGCAGCTTCTTTGTCAAATACTAAAATCTCAGCATTTTTTAAATTGTCTTTTGCATAAATATGTCCAGTTGAACCTTTTTTTACTGCAACTTTTTTACCAGCTTGGTTTAAATCTTTAATTGACTTAACTTGGGAATTTTTATTTGTTAAGATAGCTAGTGAAGATTGAGCATAAGGAACTGAAAAATCAATAGATTTTTTTCTTTCTTCAGTAATTGTCATAGAAGAAATGATTAAATCAATTTTTCCAGTCTTAAGTGAAGGAATAAGTCCATCCCATGCAATATTTTCAATTACAACTTCTCTTCCTAGATAATCACCTAGTGCCTTAGCAAAATCAACAGATACCCCAGATGGAGTTCCATCTTTTTCACTCATTTCAAAAGGAGGATAAGCAAGCTCCATTCCAACTTTTAATACTTTTTTTTCTTCTTTTTTGTTTGTAGAATCATCATTACAAGCAGAAATAAATACCATCAAAAATGGTATTAAAAGTGATAATAAAATTTTTCGTAACATAAATAATAACCTTTAAAGTTTTTTATATTATCTCATAAGAAACTTATTTTTTTATTAGAATTAATTAAAATCATCTAAATTTTTTAATTAAGACTATTTTTATCCTATTTGAAATATAATTACGCGATTTAATTAAAAATAACGCATATTTTTGCAATAATATAGTGTTAAATGTAAATAAAAATAGGAAAAAGAATGGAAGTATACTTAGATAATAATGCCACAACTAAGGTTGACCCTGAAGTATTCAAAGCTATGGAACCTTTTTTCTGTCATATTTATGGGAACCCTAACTCTTTACATAAGTTTGGAGCTGGAACACACCCTAAAATGGTAGAAGCTTTAGATTACTTATACTCGGGAATTAATGCAAATGATGAAGATGATATTATCATCACAGCAAATGCAACAGAGAGTATTAATGCAGTTATAAAAGGTATCTGGGTAGATAAAATCTTAAATGGTAATAAAAATCATATTATTACAAGTGAAGTAGAACACCCAGCAGTTACTGCAACATGCAAATTTTTAGAGTCTCAAGGCGTAAGGGTTACATATCTTCCTGTAAATGAAAAAGGTGTATTAGAAGCACAGCAAGTTGCAGATTATATTAAAGAAGATACAGCATTAGTAACAATTATGTGGGCAAATAATGAAACTGGAAAACTTTTCCCAATAAAAGAGATTGGTCAAATCTGTAAAGAAGCAGGAGTACCTTTCCATACAGATGCAACTCAAGCAATTGGAAAAGTTCCAGTTGATGTTCAAGATACTAATGTAAACTATTTATCTTTTTCAGCTCATAAATTCCATGGACCAAAAGGTGTTGGTGGATTATATATTCAAAAAGGTTTTGATTTAATTCCATTATTACATGGTGGTGAGCAAATGGGTGGACACAGAGCAGGTACTGTTGATGTTGCATCTATGATTGGAATGGGACTTGCAATGAAACTTGCAACTTCACAAGAGGCATTAGAGTATGAAAATACTGAAGTTAGAAGATTAAGAGATAAATTAGAGAATGCAATTTTAGAAATCCCTGAAACAATTGTAATTGGTGGAAAAGATAATAGAACACCAAACACTACACTTATTTCAATTAGAGGTGTTGAGGGTGAATCAATGTTATGGGATATGAATCAAAAAACAATTGGTGCATCAACTGGTTCAGCATGTGCAAGTGAAGATTTAGAAGCAAACCCAGTAATGAATGCATTTGGAAGTGATAGTGAGTTAGCTCATACAGGTGTTAGATTCTCTTTAAGTAGATTTAATACAGAAGAAGAGATTGATTATGCAATTGATGTTATTAAAGGTGCAGTTGCAAGACTAAGAGGAATCTCTAGTTCTTATGCATACACTCCAAAAAATCACGTATCAGAGTTGTAAGAAGAAATAAAGGCAACTCGTTGCCTTCTTAAGTAGAAAAAATGAAGGTCCCTTTAACAAATGGGACATTTTTAAAGGATAAAAAATATGGCAAAAAATGATTTAATTAGTGGATCAATTTGGGACGAATACTCAAACCAAGTTATTAGAAGAATGGATGACCCAACTCACCAAGGTGAAATTACTGAAGAAAGAGCAAAAGAGTTAGGTGGTAAACTAATCATTGCTGACTTTGGTGCAGAATCATGCGGTGATGCAGTAAGACTTTACTGGTGTATTGAAGAAGGTACAAACAAAATTTTAGAGTCAAAATTCAAATCTTTTGGTTGTGGTACCGCAATTGCTTCAAGTGATGCGATGGCTGAATTGTGTGAAGGGAAAACAGTTGATGAAGCTGTTAAAATTACAAATATTGATGTTGAAAAAGCATTAAGAGACCATCCAGATGTTCCTGCTGTTCCACCCCAAAAAATGCACTGTTCTGTAATGGCTTATGATGTTATCAAAAAAGCTGCTGCTACATATAAAGGTGTAGATATGGAATCTTTTGAAACTGAAGTAATTATTTGTGAGTGTGCAAGGGTAACTTTAGGGACAATTCAAGAAGTAATTAAATTAAATGATTTAAAAACTGTTGAAGAAATTACTGATTATACAAAAGCAGGTGCTTTTTGTAAATCATGTATTAAACCAGGTGGACATGAAGAGAAAGATATTTATTTAGTTGATATTTTAAATGATGTTAGAGCTGAAATGGAACAAGAAAAATTAAAAGAAGCTGCTGATGCAAGTGCTGCTGGTTCTTCAACTTTTGATAAAATGACTATTGTTCAAAGAATTAAAACAATTGATGAAGTATTAGATGCTGATATTAGACCTATGTTAATGATGGATGGTGGAAACATGGAAATCATTGATATTAAAGAAAATATGCCATTTTATGATTTATATATTAGATATTTAGGTGCATGTAATGGGTGTGCATCAGGTGACACTGGAACTTTATATGCAATTGAATCAGTACTTAAACAAAAAGTTGATGAAAATATAAGAGTTTTACCAATTTAATTAATAGCATAAAATAAATAGATTATTAAAACCCAAGTTGTTTTCAACTTGGGTTTTTTTATATTCAATGAATTATTATTCAATAAAAAGTAAAAAGAAAGTAAATTAAAAGAAAAATAAAGTTAGAATTTATTAAATTTTTTATGGAGTATTTTATGTTTAGTTTTGGTAAAACAGAAGAAGAAGGTAGATTAGCCGCTTTAGAAGAGAATTATGCAATCATATCATTTAAGCCAGATGGAACAATTATTCAAGCAAATGATAATTTTTTAAATGCATTAGGTTATAAATCAAATGAAGTAGCAGGAAAACATCATAGAATATTTTGTGAAAAGACTTATATAAATTCTTCAGCTTATACAGATTTTTGGAAAGAATTAGGCAGTGGAAAATCACAAATAGATGAATTTGAAAGATTTAGAAAAGATGGTAGTTCAATTTGGATTCAAGCTTCATACACTCCTGTAAAAGATAAAAGTGGTAAAGTAACTCGTGTTGTTAAATTTGCACAAGATATAACAGATGCAAAGAGAGTTATTCACTGTGTAAATGATGCTATAGATGTAGCAAAAACTGGTGTAATGAATCAAACTATTACTGAAAAAACTAAAAATGATGGCATTGAAGAGTTAAAAAATGGCATTAACGATTTATTTGAAATAGTCTCTTCAAAAGTAAATGGGAATTTAAATGCTATTTCTGATGCTTTAAATTCTTATCAGAAATTAGATTTTAGATTTAGAATTGAAGATAATGACTTGGGAGATACGGCAAAAGGTTTAAATAGCCTTGCAGAAGTTATAAATAAAATGTTAGTTGATAATAAAGAGAATGGATTAACATTAGATGAAAGTTCAAATATTTTACTTAAAAATGTAGATAAGTTAAATGTAAATACTAACGAAGCCGCAGCTTCATTAGAAGAAACAGCAGCTGCCTTAGAGCAAATTACTAGTAATATCTCTGCAAATACCCAAAATGTAATTAAAATGTCAGAATTTGCAAACCAAGTAACTAGTTCTGCAAATGAAGGTAAAACATTAGCCCAAGAAACAACAAATGCAATGAATGATATAGATGAAGAAGTAAATGCAATTAATGAGGCTATTACTGTTATTGATCAAATTGCCTTCCAAACAAATATTTTATCACTTAATGCAGCAGTAGAAGCAGCAACAGCAGGTGAAGCAGGTAAAGGCTTTGCCGTAGTTGCTCAAGAAGTAAGAAATTTAGCAAGTAGAAGTGCAGAAGCTGCAAAGGAAATAAAATCTTTAGTTGAAAATGCTACATCAAAAGCTAATAATGGTAAAACAATTTCTTCAAAAATGATCGAAGGTTACAATGGACTTAATGAGAATATAAGTAAAACAATTGAGCTTATCTCTGATATTGAAAGTGCTACTAAAGAACAACAAACTGGAATTGAGCAAATAAATGATGCTATTAATAGTCTTGATGAACAAACACAACAAAATGCATCAATTGCTAATCAAACTCATGATATAACTGTTCAAACTGATACAATCGCTAAACTTATAGTTTCAGATGCAAATGAAAAAGAGTTTATTGGTAAAGAAAGTGTAAAAGCTAAAAGCCTAAAATAAATAGATAAATAATTATATGTTTTTAAAGACTAATGTATTTTGCATTAGTCTTTTTTTATTTAAAATAACTACTTGACTAATCGGTCAAATATTTGTTATACTTTTTTGATCACAAATATTATTAACAGGGAAAAGATAATTATGATTGAAAAAATTAAACATTTAGGTTTTCCAATTTTGTTTGTAGCCTTATATGGTAGTGGTTTTGTTGGAGCAAAATATGGTTTACCATATTCAACTCCTCTTAGCTTTTTAACTTTAAGGTTTTTTCTTGCAGGTTTAATTTTACTACTTGTAATGAAGTATATGAAAGTAAAATTGCCAAGTACAAAAGATATTTTTCATATAAGTATTGCTGGTATTCTAACAGTTGCAGTATTTTCAATAGGTGTTTTTATTTCTATTGATATGGGACTTTCTCCTGCACTTAGTGCAATGATTATTGCCTTACAACCTATTTTAGTAGCAACATTAGCAAAAAGTTTTCTAAGTGAAGACACTGGAATTATTCAAGGCTTTGGATTGCTTATTGGTCTTGTTGGTGTAATATTAGTATTAGTAAATAATATGGATATAACAACTGCATCTGTTTACTCTATAGCTTTATCTGTATTTGGTTTGCTTGGACTTTCTCTTGGGAATTTGTACCAAAAGAAATTTTGTCAAGATATGAATATTTTTTCTGGTGGTGCCATACAATCACTTGCTTCTGGTTTTGTTTGTCTTATTTTGATGTTAATGTTTGATTCATATGAAGTTATTTGGACAAATGAGTTTATATCTGCTTTATTATTTATGACAGTTGGGGTTTCAATTGGAGCTTTAAGTTTATTATATATAATGATTAGAAGAGCAGAAGTTAGTAAAGTGGCTTCTATTTTTTATCTTTTACCAGTTAGTGCTGCAATAAGTGGTTATTTTATTTATGAAGAGACTTTTGAATTGATAACTGTATTAGGTATTGCAATTGTTGCAGTAGGTGTTTATTTAAGCAATTATTGATAGTTAAATTAAATTTTAACTATCATTGTTGTTCATACTTTTATATGCTAAATATAAATTTTTAAGAAGTTTTAAATATTTTTCATTGAAATTAATCCAATAATTTAAAGCATATTTGTATTTTTCATCATCCTCTTTATTTATTTCATAATAAGAGATAAATTCATCAATTGTTTTTAAAAGTTTTTCAACTTCTTTACTATTTTCAAAGTCCTCATTCATTTCAAAACATTTTTTATACTCTTTTAAATCATGTTCCCAAACTGATAATTTTTTTATTAATTCAAGTGTATTCAATATTCTCCTTTAGCCAAATATATCCTAATTTTGATATAATCCCATTTAATTAGTCCAAAAGAGGAATTGTATATATGTCAAATCAAAATGAACAAATACTAAAAAATACAAATGCACAAATTTTAGATGAGTTTAATGCCTCAATAATGTTTGATAAAGAGTTATACTCTCAAGATATAAGAGGAAGTATTGCTCATTCACAAATGCTTTGTGAACAAGGTGTTTTAACAAAAGAAGAACAAGAAGCTATTGAAAAAGGTTTATTGCAAGTAAAAGAAGAAATAGAGTCTGGAAATTTTGAATTCACTTTAGCAACTGAAGATATTCATATGGCTGTTGAGTCAAGGCTTACTGAAATTATAGGAGAGCCTGGGAAAAAACTTCATACTGCAAGAAGCAGAAATGACCAAGTTGCAACTGATTTTAGACTTTATGTTCAAGAAAAATCTTTATCTATTAAATCTCAGTTAAAAGAAATAGTTAATACTTTTGTAAATGTTGCAAGCAAACATACAGAAACTTTAATCCCTGGAATGACACATTTACAACATGCACAACCTTTAAATTTTGGTTATCATCTTCTTGCTTATGCAAATATGTTTAAACGAGATTATGAGAGATTTGAAAGTTCATATGAAAGAAACAATTATTCTCCTCTAGGAAGTGCAGCATTAGCAGGAACTCCACATAATATTAATAGAAATTCAACTTGTGAAAAGTTAGGTTTCAAAGCTCCAACTGCTCATGCCATGGATACAGTTTCTGATAGAGATTTTGCTTTAGAGATTTTATTTAATATCTCTACTTGTATGATGCATATTTCAAGAATCTCTGAAGAGCTTATTACTTGGTCTTCTTATGAGTTCCAATTTGTAAGAATGAGTGATGAGTATGCCACAACATCTTCAATTATGCCTCAAAAGAAAAACCCTGATGTACCAGAACTTTTAAGAGGTAAAACAGGAAGAGTTTATGGAAACTTAATTTCTCTTCTTACTGTTATGAAAGGTTTACCTTTAGCATATAACAAAGATACCCAAGAAGATAAAGAGGGTGTTTTTGATTCTGTTAAGACAGTTGAAATTTCACTATCAATTTTAAATGAAGTTATTAAAACTATGATTGTAAATGTAGATAAAATGCAAGCAGCTTGTAAAATTGGACATTTAAGTGCTACTGATTTAGCAGACTTTTTAGTTCAAAAACAAAACATGCCATTTAGAACAGCTTATTATATTACTAAAGATGTGGTAGCATGTGCAAACTCTTTAAATAAAGATATAAGTGAACTTACAATTGATGAAATAAGAAGTTCAAATGATGAGTTAAAAAATATAGATGAAGAAATTATTATGTATTTAGATTTAAGAAACTCTATGAATGCAAGAACAAGTTTTGGTGGTACATCAACACAACAAACTCAAAACCAGATTGAAATTTTTGAGAATTGGTTACAAAATAAATAAAAATAATTAAAAGAAAATAGAATAAAAAAGACTAAAAATAGTCTTTTTTATTTAGTAAGATAAATGTTGCTTAGCAGCTTCGTATAAAGCTTGAATATCAGTTTTACCAATAAAACCATCAACTCCAATACTATTCATTTTATTTTTAACTGCATCAGTAGTCATTGATGAGTTTACAATAATTGGAATATGTGAATATTTACTATTTTGTTTTACAAATGAAGCAACTTGGAAACCATCAGTTTCTGGCATTTCAATATCTGTAATTATTAATGCAACAGTAGAAGGGTCAATCTCTTCAAGTCTGTCTAATAGTAGTGCTCCATTATTATAAATTTCATAATTAATACCAGCTTTTTTGAAGAATTTAGTTAATACTTCTCTTGCAACACCAGAATCTTCTGCTGCTAGCACAATTTTATTAGTATCAAATTTCGATTCAACATATTTATTTAATGTTTCTTCTCCATCTTCAACCCAACCTAAATCTTGTAATAGCTGTTCAGCATTAAATACTGTACATAATTCATCTTTATCGTGTACTTTTACATAAGTAGTATATGTAACTTTTGAGTTTGTTTCTTCTGTATGTCTTAATTCTTCTGTTGTCTTTTCGACAATATCAAGCATATCTCTAATTAAGAAACCAACTTTTTTGTGGTTAAATTCACAATAAATGATTAACTTGTATTCTTCTTGTTTTAATTTTGGAATACCAAGCCATGCATCAAGGTTAATTAATGTAACAGGTTCCCCTCTAATTGTTGCAATTCCAGCAACAACATTACTATCTGAAGGAGTATCATTTATAGTTACTTCTTCTGCGATAACAAATGCTTTAACCTTTGCAATATTGATTGCATAAATGTTATTATGACCAGTATAGAAAACAGCTAATTGCTGTACATTTCTTAAATGTCCTTGTGTCATTTGTTCAACACTATTGATACCACTCATGTATGCCCTTTTTGACTAATATACTAGATTATATAAGTTTTTTTCTTATAATAAACTTTAAAATATTACTAAAGTATTACTAAAGTATTACTTTATTTGTTTCTACTTAGTAACTTATTTATGGTAATTGCAGCCATCATAAAGCCGAATGAACCAGTTACAGCTTCAAAACTACCTTTTTCTATACAATTAGGGTTTTCACCTGAAAAAACAACTTTAAATTTCTTTTTAAAACCTCTTTTTTTAAGTTCAGTTCTAATTTTTCTAATAAACGGGTCATTATAGGTATCCCAAATTGATTTATATTCAATTTTACTTGGGTCTAATCTTTTTGCCCCACCACTTGTACTAATTACTTTAGTAAAGTATCTTTGAATTAGATGAACTTTTGGACTAACATCATCTATTGCATCTAAAATATAATCATAAGAGGAAAAGTCAAAATTGTCTATCCATTGGGGAGTTATTTTTGCATGAATTGCTTCAACTTTTGGATATCTTTGTTTTAAAGCTTCAACTTTAACTTTACCCACATTCCCATGACTTCCTAATTGTCGATTCATATTTGATTCTTCATAAGTATCAAAATCAACAATTGTGATGTTTGTTAAACCAGTATTATATAGAGAGTCTAAAGCAAAGCTTCCTACTCCACCTACACCTAATAAAATAACTTTTGCATTTTTAATTTTTTCAAAATTTTCTTCACCAAATAGTTTTATGGTTCTATCGTATTCTTGCATATCTACTCTTTTATAAAAATTTCGATATTATATCAAATTAATACATAATGAAAATAAAACAATAATTTAATAGGAGCCTTATCATGGATAAAGAACCAATGACAAGAGTTGGGTATGAAAAAATAACAGGGGAATTAGAATTTTTAAAAAATAAAGAAAGACCTGAAACTGTAATTGCATTGGATGAGGCAAGACAATTAGGTGATTTAAAAGAAAATGCAGAATATCATGCAGCAAAAGATAAATTAGCTTTAATAGATTCTCAAATTGGTGAATTAGGTTCTATTATCTCTAAGGCTGTAATTATTGACCCTGAAACATTACCTCATGATAGAGTAAGTTTTGGTTCAACAGTTCATTTAGTAGATGTAGAAACAGACGAAGAGTTTACATATGCAATTGTTGGTGGAGTAGAATCAAATGCAGAAAAAGGATTTATTTCTTTTAATTCACCTCTAGCTAAGCAACTTTTAGGAAAGCAAGAAGGTGATGAACTTACTGCTACTTTACCAGGTGGTCAAACATCTTTTGAAATTTTAAGTGTGGGATATAAGGAGTTAGAATTATAATGAATGTAGCAATTATTGGCGCAAGTGGTTATACAGGCTTAGAGTTAATTAAGATTCTTATTAATCATCCGACTTTTAATATATCTTATATTGCAAACTCTACAGGAGAAGAAAATGTACAAGAATTGCATCCTTGTTTAAAAGATGTTATTGATGTTGAGGTTTCAAAGGCTGATGCTAATGAAGTAGCAAAAGTTGCAGATTTAGCATTTTTAGCACTTCCTCACAAGACTTCAATGTCTTTTGCTAAAGAACTTTTAAATTTAGGTGTAAAAGTAGTTGATTTATCAGCTGACTATAGATTAGAACTTGAAACATATGAAAAACATTATTGTCCCCATGAGGATAAAGAACACATAAAAGATGCAGTTTATGGTTTACCTGAATATTATAAAGAGGAGTTAAAGTCTTCAAAATTAGTAGCTAATCCAGGATGTTTTCCTACAGCAGCACTTTTAGCACTTTTCCCTTTTATTGATTATATTGATACAAATGCACAAATCTTTATAGATGCAAAAACAGGAATGAGTGGAGCAGGAAAAGGTTTAAAAGAGATTACTCATTTTGGACATTTAAATGAAAACTGTCATGCATACAACCCTTTTAAGCACAGACATATGCCAGAGATTCAAGAAAAGGTAAAATTAGTAAAAGGAGTAGATTGTCAAATTAATTTTGTACCACATTTATTGCCTATTACTAGAGGAATGTTAGTTTCTGTATTTGCAACATTAAAAGAAGATGTTGATGTAAACAAAGTACTTGAAGAAGCTTATAAAGACTCTGCTTTTGTTAGAATTAGAAATACCCCTGTTGATTTAAAGTCAACAGCAGGAACAAACTTTTGTGATATCTTTGTAGAAACTAATGAAAAAGCATTATTTGTAAACTCTTCTATTGATAATTTATTAAGAGGTGCTTCATCTCAAGCAGTTGTAAATGCAAACTTAATGTGTGGATTAGATGAAGAAGAAGGAATCCCAATAATAGCTTATGTTCCATAATATAAAAAAAGATTCAATTTTTATAGCAGATTCTCATTTTAATGAGAAAAATCAAGAACTATTAACTATTTTAGAAAAAATAGTTAATAAAGAATTGAACCCATCACAACTTTTTTTGATGGGGGATATTATTGATTTTATTTCTGGCGAAAGTAAATACTTTATAAAGATAAATAAGAAAGTAATTGATTTAATAAATGAAATCTCAAACAGTATTGAAGTTTTCTATCTAGAAGGAAATCATGATTATAATTTACAAAAACTATTTCCTAAAATCAAAGTCTTTAAAAGAGAAAATCAACCAGTAAAATTTATTTATGAAACTAGAAGTATAGCTATGTCTCATGGAGATATATTTACTCCTTGGCATTATAATTTATATTGTAAAATTATTAGAAACACACCACTTCTTATATTTTTAAACTTAATTGATTTTGGTAACTTTATTTCTAAAAGAATAGAAAACGCTTTACTTAAAAAGACTATTTGTAGTGAAATTGAAGATTTTGAGTTTTTTGCAAAAAGTAGGCTTTCAAACTATAAAGAAGAAGTAGTCGTTGAAGGACACTTTCATCAAGGTAAAACTTTCAAAAATGAAAAGCAAACATATGTAAATGTCCCATCATTGTGTTGTAGTAAAAAGTATATGATGTTTGATGGAGAGTTTAAAGGAGTAAATATATGATTAATGAAAGTACAATTATGACTTTTCTTATGATTATTGCAGTAATTATTGTAGTTTTATTAGTTATTATTATCATACTAATAACACAACAAAAACCTGATAAAAAGAGTAAAAAAAGGCATAAAATGAGTACTTCGTACCATAAAATTAATATGCCAAATACAATGAAACTTTATTTGCCCCAAACAATTGAAAAAATGTCAAAAAAAGAAGTTTTAGGAATTACAAAAAAAGTATATGAATCTTATAAAATTTTTGATTATAAAAAAATGGATTTATTTGAATTAGATAAAAAAGAGTGGCATACTTGGCAAATATCATTTTTATTTATGATGTATAAACAAGAGCAAGAGTTTTTTATACCAAATCAAGATGAGATATTTCATCCTTTCTTAATCAAAGCCTCTGCAAATGATATGAAAAGTTTTGTAAAAGGATTAATAAAAAAATATGAAAACCATGTTGATATCTCTTTGAGTAAAGACAGTTTGTGTAAAGAATATCTGTGGTCAAATAAAGATATCTCTATACTTTTTTACTTTTTGGCAAACTATAAAAACTATTAAAAGGATATATTATCGCACAATTTAAAGTTAATAGTGAATATGAACCAGCAGGAGATCAGCCAGAAGCCATTGATTCAATCAGTAAATCAATCTTAAATGGTAATAGATACACTACGTTAGAAGGAGTTACTGGCTCTGGTAAAACCTACACTATGGCTAAGGTTATTGAAAAGACTCAAAGACCAACACTTATTATGACTCATAATAAAACCTTAGCTGCACAGTTATACTCTGAGTTTAGACAATTCTTTCCCAACAATCACGTTGAATATTTTATTTCTTATTATGATTATTATCAACCAGAAGCATATATTCCAAGAACCGATCTTTTTATAGAAAAAGATTCATCAATTAATAGTGAACTTGAAAGATTAAGGCTTAGTACAACGGCATCACTTCTTAGTTTTGATGATGTTATTGTTATTGCATCAGTTTCAGCTAATTATGGTTTAGGTAATCCTAATGAGTATAAAGCAATGGTTCAAAGAATTGAAGTTGGGTTTGAATATTCTCAAAGAGAATTTTTACTTAAACTTGTAGAGATGGGATATAAAAGAAATGATTCATTTTTTGATAGGGCTGACTTTAGAGTAAATGGAGATGTAATTGATATTTTTCCAGCATATTATGAAGATGAGTATATTAGAGTTGAATTTTTTGGTGATGAAGTAGAAACTATTACTAGACATGAATATTTAACAAATGAAAAAACAAAAGAGTTAGAAGAAGCTATTATTTATTCTGTTAATCCTTTTGTTGTAACAAGTGAAAACTTAGGACGAGCAGTAAAACAAATAGAAGAAGAGTTAGATGAGAGACTTGATTATTTTACAAAAGAAGATAAGTTAGTTGAATATCAAAGACTAAAACAAAGAGTAGAGTTTGATTTAGAGATGATTGAAGGTACAGGTATGTGTAAGGGTATTGAAAACTATGCAAGACACTTAACTGGACTTGAGCCTGGACAAACTCCTTATTCTCTTATGGATTATTTTGAACAAATGGGTAAAGACTTTTTACTAATTGTCGATGAATCTCATGTTTCACTTCCTCAATTTAGAGGAATGCATGCAGCAGATAGAAGTAGAAAAGAAGTACTTGTAGATTACGGATTTAGACTTCCTAGTGCTTTAGATAATAGACCTTTAAAATTTGATGAATTTATAAATAAAGCTCCTTCATATCTTTTTGTATCTGCAACACCTTCTGATCTTGAAATAGAAAAAAGTGATGTAGTAGCAAAACAGATTATTAGACCAACAGGACTTTTAGATCCAATTATTCAAATAGAAGATAGTGAATATCAAGTAGAGAAACTACATGATGAAATTAAAAAAACGGTTGAAAAGAATGAAAGAGTTTTAGTAACAGTTCTTACTAAAAAGATGGCAGAAGAGTTAACTTCTTATTATTCTGATCTAGGAATGAAAGTTAAATATATGCACTCTGATATTGATGCAATTGAGAGAAATCAAATCATTAGAGAACTTAGAGTTGGAGAGTTTGATGTTTTAGTAGGTATTAACTTACTTAGAGAAGGACTAGATATTCCAGAAACTTCACTTGTAGCTATTTTAGATGCAGATAAAGAAGGATTCTTAAGAAGTAGAACCTCTTTAGTTCAAACAATGGGACGAGCTGCAAGAAACCAAAATGGTAAAGTAATACTTTTTGCTAAAAAAATAACTGATTCAATGCAGTATGCAATTGATTTAACAAATGAAAGAAGAGCAATACAAGAAGAGTTTAATAAGAAGCATGGAATAACTCCTAAAACAACAAAAAGATCAATAGATGAAAATCTAAAGCTTGAAGAGTATGATGATGTAGCTTGGAAAAAAGAAAAACTACAAAAAATGCCAGCAGCTGAAAGAAAGAAAATCTTAATTGAATTAAATAAAAAGATGCAAAAAGCTGCAAAAGATTTAAACTTTGAAGAAGCAATTAGATTGCGTGATGAGATTGAAAAATTAAAAAAGGCGTAAGGGAAATATTTTGCCAAGACTTAAAAAAGCAACAAAAGAAGAGATTCAAATAATAAAAGAAGCATTCCAAGAAAAATATTCAGGTGCAGTTACTGAATTAAATTATAAAAATGATTATGAACTATTAATAGCAATTATTTTATCTGCTCAATGTACAGATAAAAGAGTAAATATTATTACACCTGCACTTTTTGAAAAGTATCCTTCTGTTTTTGAACTAGCAGATGCAGATCTTGAAGATGTAAAAGAGTTACTTAAAACTTGTTCATTTTTTAATAATAAAGCAAAAAATATCATAAAGATGGCACAAAGTGTTATTGCAAACTATGATGGAGATATTCCACATAATCAAAAAGAGCTTATTAAACTTGCTGGTGTTGGAAATAAAACAGCAAATGTATTTATGATTGAGTTTGAAGGTGCAAATTTAATGGCTGTTGATACTCATGTTTTTAGAGTTTCTCATAGACTTGGACTTTCATATGAAAAAACGGTTGAAAAGACTGAATTAGAATTAGTAAAGAAACTAAAAGATGATTTACATATTTTTCATCAAGCTATGGTGTTATTTGGAAGATATACATGTAAAGCACTAAGTCCAGATTGTGATAACTGTTTATTTCCACATGTATGTAAAACAAAAAAATCCTTTAAACCTCAATAATAAAAGAAAAAATTAGTTTTTTAATTTTATTTACAAATTTTATTATTACTGTTATTATTAATTAGTTAAAAAAAGGAGTTGATTATGAAAACAGTTACAAAAGTTGATTCAATTAGATTAGCTCATCACTTTAAGAAAGATTCGATTAATATTTATTATGTTGATAAACCATATGGTGAATTTAGTGATTCTATAGTTAAAATTGAGATTTTAGAAAATGATAGAATAACAGGACAAGTTGAAGTTCCATATGAAAATATCGATAGTATAATTGATAATCTAACTAAAGTAAAAGAAAAATTCGATAAGAATCCAAAAACAGAAGATTTACATGATGAATTAGCTGCAAATGTTGGAGGAGGTCAATAAACTATTTTTAGATAAACTTTTCTAAAAATAGGCTTTTGATATGAGAATTTAAGCCATTTGAATTAAACATTATAATTTCTCTATAAAATCTTTGTAGATTTTTATCTATTAAAATAGATTTACCACCATTTAAAATCATTGCCGTTGTAATAATATCTTGAATTGTTGTAAATAAGTCTATTCTTATTTGATCTAAATAAGCTGGATTTTCTGTTTTAATAAAAGTATCTTTTAATTTATTTATTCTTTTTTTAGACTCTTTTTTTAATTTTTCATTATCAATATTTTTCATTGCACCTAATGCAATTCCATAAAGGGCATAATGAATAGTTTTTGATAAAGATTTATTTTTTGTATAGTGTCCTATTTCATGGGATGATACTATATTCTCTTCTTTTATAAAAAAATCATCTAATTTTATATTTACTGTATTTAAAGAGTAGCCTACAAAAGTTTCTGGAGTTTCAAGAATATTGAAACCTTTTTTCTTTTTAAAGCTAGCAATTGCTTCGTACTCTTTATTGTCGTAGTGAAATCCAATTAAAAGTTTATCAAAGATTTTATAGCCACTAGCCCAAGTAAGATGTCCATTTAGTTTATATCCATCTTTACATTTTTTAGCATTTATTACAGTTTTATTATCTCTTAAGTGATTTATTGAAATACCACATTTTTTATTAAAAAAATGCTCTTTTCTTTTGAAGTCATTTTTTGTCATAATTGAATTTGCTGCAAGTATTTGAATTGCTAAAAAAGACAAAGACCCAGAATAGGGTGTTATTTTCCTAAATAATCTAAACTTTAATAATTCAGGGTTTTTTATAGAATATTTATGGAAAGAAAAGAGTTCATTTTCATAGGCTATATCAAATGCTTTTTTTAATGTTTTATAATCATTATCCATTTTATGCAAAGGAAGATTTTTAAGTTGATTTGTTGTTTTCTTTATATTTCTTAAAAATGTTTTTTCCAATGACATTTTCTATTTCTTTGTGCATTTTTCATTAAGATTATCAAAATTTTCAAAAACAAACTCATCTTCTATTTTTACTGCTTTTACATTTTTTACACTACAAAGATATTCTTCTCCTGCTTTTAAAGTGATAAAATCAAAATCATAAATAAAGTTAGTTTTTGAAGAAACCGTTTTATTATTTAGTCTTTCAAATGTGAATTTTGAGATTTTAACATTGTGTGTATTCTCATATTTTGTTTTAAAAATCTCTGGAACTTCTTGCTTTTTATCTTCTATTAAAACATAAGTTAGAATACCACTTAAAACTAAAACAGTAATTAAAATAGCAAACTCTTTTCCTTCAAACTTTCCATTTACTTTATATATTATATAAGCTACTAAAATTATAAATAAAATCGCTATTAACATTATTTGCATGATTAGTTTCCTTGTAGTCTTTTTTTAAATTCACTAGGACTTAAATATTTATTTGAAGAAGATGAAGTTTTAGCTGATCTATCTATAGAACTAGAAATTGGTTTTGCTGTTTTATATTGTCTATTCGTTGAGATATTATTTATAAGACCATCTTTTAAATTATCTAAAATATGCATAACTGTTTTTAAATTTTTTTCATCAATATCAAGTGTAATTTTAGCCATAAAAATCCTTTGTGGAAGTATATCATAAAACAAAATAAAAAAAGTTTCAACTCTTTTCTTAAAACTATATAAATTTTAACAATTAATTAACAGTAGAAAATTAGAATAATAAAAAATATAAAGGACGTTTAATGAAAAAGATTATTTCTTTATCTATGGCTTGTACATTTTCTTTATTAGCTAATGACACAATAGATTTACCATCACTTGAAGTTTCTGAAAAGGTAAATAAAAAAGTTGTAAATAATATTAGTAGTGAACAAATAAAATCAGCTGACTTAGCTGAAACTCTTACTAAAAAAGTTCCTTCTATTAGTTTAGTAAGAAGAAGTGGTATTGCAAATGATATTATCTTAAGAGGAGCGAAAAAAGATAATATTAATGTTTTGATAGATAATAGCAAAATCTATGGTGCTTGTCCAAATAGGATGGATCCTACTACTTCTCATGTTTTAACAAATAACATTGAAAGTGTAGAAGTTATTGAAGGACCATATGATGTTGAGAACTTTGGTACTTTAAGTGGTTTAGTAAAAGTTAAAACAAAGCAAGTAAGTGAAAAACTAAATGGCGATATTAATCTAGGTGTGGGTAGTTATGGTTATAAAAAAGCTTCATTTACAGTTAGTGGAGGAAATGAATATGTAAAACTATTATTATCAGCTTCAAAAGAAGAATCAGACCAATATGAAGATGGTGATGGCAATGATTTTTTACAGCAACAAATTGAAAAAAATGTTCCATTCTCAAATAGATATAAAAGTGATGATATTGAAGCCTATGAAAAAGAGACTATCCTTACAAAGGCGATTTTTAATATAGATGATTCTTCTGATATAACAGTATCATATACAGCAAATAGAAGTGATAATGTTTTATATCCAAATACTCCAATGGATGCAGATTATGATGATTCAGATATTTATACCTTTGATTATACTAAAAGAAATTTAGGTGAATATTCAAAAGAGTTAAACTTAGAATACTACTATTCAAAAGTTGATCACCCAATGAGTACAGCTTTAAGAAATAGAACAAACGGTATGATGGCTCCTATGGCAGTAATGACTAACCATATGAAATCTTCAATTTGGGGTGCAAAACTAAAAAATAAGCTTGATGTTGCTAATGGTGAGTTATTAGTTGGACTTGATACAAGTACAAGAAACTGGAGAGGTAGAATGTATAACTCTACAGGTACAATGAATAGTATATCATTATCATCAACTGATACAAGAAATATTGCTATGTTTTCTACTTTTAAAAAATCATTTGGAGCACTTGATTTAGAAGTAGGTGCTAGATATGATGATACTAATATTGATGTTACTGATTCATCGAAAACTGATAGAGACTATAATGAGTTAAATGGCTATATCTTCTCTATTTATAATCTTGATGAAGATACTAAAGTTTTTGCTAGCTTTGGTAAATCTTCAAGGGTTCCAGATGCAAGAGAGTTATATTATAGCTCAACTAATCATGATTTAGAGGCTACAAAAAACTATGAAATTGATTTAGGTTTTGAAAAGACAATGGGAGATTTTAATATAAAAAGTAAACTATTTTATTCAAAACTTGATGATTATATTTATAATATGGGAGCAGGAGTTTTTGAGAATATTGATGCAAAAATTTATGGTGCAAGTGTAAACGGGTACTATTTATTAAATGATGAGTTTATTTTAGATTATGGTCTTGCCTATCAAAGGGGTAAAAAAGATGGAAATTATGCAGATAAAGATTTAGCAGAAATCCCACCATTAAAAATGAACTTAAGTTTAACATATCAAAAAGATGTATCTAAATTTACTACAGAACTTGTTGCAGTTGATAACTGGAATGAATATGATAGTTCAGCCAATGAACAAGAATTGGATGGATATGCTGTTGTTAATATGAAGTATGATAGAGATTTAAATAAAAATTTTATTTTAACACTTGGTGTTGATAATTTATTTGATAAAACATATGCTTCTACAAACACTTATCAAGATATTAAATATATTGCTACTTCAGGGGAACAAACTCTTATAAATGATCCAGGAAGATATTTTTATGTAAATCTAAAATATACTTTTTAAACTAAGAAGGTTTACTTCTTAGTTTAATCAAAATCAAAATTAGCTAGTCTCATAAGTGTAGTACTAGCTGGTTTTATTAGTTTATCATTAAAGTCATAATAGACATTATGACAAGGTTTTTGATGTTTTTCTACTCCATCATCACTTCCAATAAGTGCAAAGGCTCCAGGAATTGTATTTAAATAATAACTAAAATCTTCACTAGCCATAATAGGCGTAGGAATACTACTTTGCCAGTTTTCACCAAGAGTTTGTTTTAAAGCTTCTCTCATCATAGAAGCTTGTATTTCATGATTTATTGTAGCTTGATATCTATCTCTTAATTCAATTTCAACTTCTACATTATAAGCTTTTGCAACATCTTTAGTGATTTTTTCTATTTGTTCAAAAACAAATTGTTTTAGCTCAATTGTAGGAACTCTAATACTTCCTTCTATTTTTGCATTATCAGGAATAGTAGTAAGCTCACCTCTTGCATCTACAGAAGTAACTGAAACAACAACACTATCTTGAGGTGCAATTTGCCTTGCAACAATTTGTTGTAAGGCTATTGTAATAGCACTTGAAGCTAAAACTGGGTCTTTACAAAGTTCAGGTTGAGAAGAGTGTCCGCCTCGTCCTTTAACATCAATATGAAAAGTTCCATTTCCAGCCATAACTGTACCATTTGGACAAACTGCTTGACCAAATTTTATAGCTGGCCAATTGTGCCAACCAAATATCATATCAACACCTTCTAGACAACCTTCTTCAATCATCTTTTTAGCTCCATGTCCTCCTTCTTCAGCAGGTTGGAAAACTAATGATACTGGATTTGGAAGTTTATCTTCATTTTGTTTTAACCATATTGCAGTTGCAATTAATGTTGCAGTATGTCCATCATGACCACAAGCATGCATGCACTGTGGCTTTTGTGATTTATATGATACGTCAGTTTTTTCTTCTAAAGGTAGGGCATCAATATCTCCTCTTAAGGCGATATGAGGTCCCTTTTTATCTTGGGCAAGTAAACCAACTGTCCCTGTATTTGCATATGTTTTATAAGGAATATCATGTTGTTCTAAAATATCACGGATATTTTTTGAAGTATTAGTTTCTTCCCATTTTAATTCAGGGTTTTTATGTAAATTATGTCTAAAATTTATTGCATAATCTATTACTTCATCAAAACTTTTATACATAATAACTCCTTTAAATATTATTTTATAAACAGTTTTCTAGGAAAATCAGATAGTGTTTCTGCTCCATTTTCTGTAATTAAAATACTCTCTGTAATTTCCATTCCCCAGTCATCTTGCCAAATTCCTGGCATAAAGTGGAATGTCATACCTTCTTCTAAAACTGTTAAGTCTGAAGCTCTTAAACTACAAGTTCTTTCACCCCAGTCAGGTGGATAACTAACTCCAATAGGATAACCACACCTTGCATCATTTCTATCTATTCCAAATTTTTTCATTACTCTATCTACAGCATTTGCTATATCACAAGTTCTATTTCCAGGTTTTGCTTCTTCTAATCCTGCATAAATAGCTTCTTGTAAAGCTTTTTCTGCATCAAGAAATTTTTGTTCAGGTTTTCCCATAAAAATAGTTCTTGACATTGGAGCATGGTACCTTTTATAGCATCCTGATATTTCAAAAAAAGTCGCTTCTTTCTTTTTAAAAGGTCGATCATCCCATGTAATATGAGAAGCAGATGCATCAGGACCTGAAGGAAGTAGGGGAACAATTGATGGATAATCCCCTCCAAATCCGTCAACTCCTTCTATAGCAGTTTCATAGATTTGTGATACAACATGACTTTTAGGAATACCTACTCTTACAATATCAAGTACTCTTTGATGTATTTTTTGAGTAATTTTTCCTGCAATCTTCATGTACTCAATCTCTTTTTTACTCTTTTTACCCCTTGCCCAATTTACTAAGTTATTTGCATTTATAAAACTTGCATTTGGAAGAGTTGCTATTAATCTAAAGTGTGCTTCTGCAGAATAATAATAGTTGTCTCTTTCTGTTGCAATATTTAGTTTTCCCCAGCCTTTTTTATTTATAATATTTTCTCCAATCCAAGTCATTGGGTGTTCATCTAAATTTTGTACATACTTTTCAGGATAACCATATAGATTCTCTTCTTTCATATAACATTTAATTAAGGCTGCATTTTTATCCATAAGTCTTCCAAACCAAATTGGTTCTTCTTCATCAAGTGAGATTATTACTCCTTGATGAACATAAAAAGACCAACCATCATACCCTGTAAGCCAGTTCATATTTCCAGGGTCAGTAGCAAGTAAAACATCAATTCTTCTTTGTTGCATCATTGCTTTTACTTTTCTAATTCTTTGAATATACTCTTTTTTTGTAAAAGGTAATTTTGCTTGCATAGTTTTTCCTTTTATTCTCAGTCTATTTCGCTGGACCTACCCACACTTGTTGTGTATTTACAAACATTTTAATACCATGTGGTCCTAACTCTTTTCCAAGTCCAGATTTTTTTACACCACCACTTGGAAGTCTAGGATCTGATTTAACAATCCCATTTACAGAAACTTGTCCTGTAACAATTTTTCCTGCTAATTTTTTACCTTTTTCAACATCTCCTGTCCAAATTGAACCACCAAGACCATATTCTGTATCATTAGCAATTTTTATTGCATCTTTTTCATCTTTTGCTTTTATTACTGCTGCAATTGGACCAAATGTTTCTTGGCATGATACTACCATTCCAGGATTTACATCTGCTAGCATTGTAACTGGGAAAAAGAAGCCTTGACCTTCATGTCTTTGACCTCCTAAAACAAGTCTTGCTCCAGCTTGAACAGATCTATCTACTTGATTGTGCATCTCTTCAACAAGTTCACGTCTTGCTATTGGTCCAATAGTAGTTGATTCATCTTTTGGATCACCAAGTTTTAATTTCTCAAATCTTGTTTTTAATAGCTCAATAAACTCTTCATATATAGGTTCTTCTACAATAATTCTTTTTGCTGCAATACAAGATTGTCCTGCATTGATATATCTTGAAAGTACAATAGTATCAGCAGCTTTTTCTAAATCAGTAGTATCTGCTAAAACAATAGCCGGATCACTTCCTCCTAATTCTAAAACAACTGGTTTTATTTCACTTCCTGCAATAGCTCCAACGCTTGCACCAGCTTTTGAAGAACCTGTTAAAGAAACTCCTTTTACAATAGGATTTCTAATAACTGACTCTAGGCTTTCATGCCCAATTACTAAGTTTTGTACTAAGTTTTTAGGAGCACCAGCTTTTTCAAAGGCTTCAACAATTTTAACTGCACAAAGTGGAGTGTGAGAATCATGCTTCATAACACAAGCATTACCAGACATAAGTGCAGGAGCTAAATATCTAAATGCCAACCAAAATGGCGCATTCCAAGGTAAAATACCTAAAGTTACACCTAATGGTAGATATTGAACATAACTTTCAGTAGCATCTGACTCAAGATATTCAGGTTTTAAGTAATCTTTTCCAAATTGTGCATAATGTTCTGCTGCCCATGCAGCTTTATTTACTTCACCCCTTGCTTCATTGATAGGTTTTCCCATCTCTTCTGTCATTGGAAGAGCATAATAATCAAGGTTTTCTTTCATTTCATTTGCTACATTATTTAAAAGTTCTGCTCTTTGTTCATAACTTGTATCTTCCCAAGTTGTTTCAAAAACATCTTGGGCTTTTTCTAAAATTTCTCTTGCTTCTTGCTGTGTATGCATTTTTATTTCATATACTACTTCTTGCGTATATGGGTTGATTGATTTAAAGTGTGTATTACTGTATCCCATAATATTATCCTTTTAAAATGTTACGCTAATACTGCTTCAACAGAAGCTACAAATCTATTTAAACCTTCATTTAAAACATCTTCTTCAATTGTTAAAGGAGGAATAAATTTGATAATCTCACCCGTTGAGCAAGCACCAATAATTAAGCCATTTTCATAACATTTACCAGTTATCTCTTTTACTGTACTAGCACTATCAAACTCAATAGCTAACATCATTCCTTTTTGTCTAATATCAACTACTTGTGAGTATTTAGAGTCTAAGTTATCTAGGACTTTTCTAATAATGTCACCTTTTCTTTTTGTTTCATTATTAAACTGTTCATCTTTGAAATATTCAATACCTACTTTACCTGCAACAAAAGATAAACCTTGTCCTCTAAATGTACCAGTATGTTGTCCTGGATTCCAAGCTTTATCTATTCCAGGTTTATTTACTAGCATCCCAATTGGAGTTCCTACTCCTCCTAATCCTTTTGCTAAAATAATAATATCTGGATCAACATCTAGATCATCAAAACTAAAGTAGCTACCACATCTTCCACAACCACATTGAATACTATCAAGTATAAATAATGCTCCTGTGTCATTTGCTAGTTTTTGAACCCCTTGTAACCACTCTTTTGTAGCAACTCTAACTCCACCTTCTGCTTGAACAGGCTCTACAATAAATGCAGCTGGAGGAAGCATACCTGAGCCTAAATCAAACATTTTTTGTCTTAAGTTTTTTAAAGCTTCCATATCATTAAAAGTATCTCTAATAACATTTGTTAAAGGAACACCTGAGCTACTTCTAAATGCATTATTAGCTGTGCAAGCTAATGCTCCAAGAGTCATTCCATGAAAACCTCTATTAAAAGCAACTACTTCAGTTCTTCCTGTTACTTTTCTAGCTAGTTTTAATGCAGCTTCAACTGCATTTGTTCCAGTTGGTCCTGTAAATTGAAGTTTTCTATCTTCCCATCCACGTGGCTTTAAAACTGTTTCAACGAAAGTATCAATAAACTCTCTTTTTACATCTGTAAACATATCTAAAGAGTGAATAACACCATCTCTTTGAATAAAATCTATAATCGCTTCTTTCATCTTTGGATTATTGTGACCAAAGTTTAAAACACCTGCTCCTGCAAAGAAGTCAATAAACTCTTTATCATTTTCATCTGTCATAACAGCATTTTTAGATTTTTTAAATACTGTTGGAACTGCTCTACAATATGCTCTAATTTCTGATTCACTTCTTTCAAAAGTTGTAATTTCATTTGCCATTTTAGATCCTTTTTTTAATTTTGATTTTTAATAATATTTGAAAGACCCATTCTAATCTGAATAATTAATATACAAATTAGTTATTCCAAGAAACAATTAACATTAAGTTTTAATTAATTGTTGGAAGGGTCTATCTGGCGATAAGAATAAGGTTTTTTTCTTGAACTAATAAGTTTTGAATAAATTTAATAGGGTGAATACTTATGCAAGTATGTCTGCATAAGTTCATAAGGGCAAAACAAATTATATGATTAATTTTTAAAGTTATTAAGTTAAAAAATCTCATTTGAAAAGCTCCTTTATAAAGTTTATATTCAATATTAACTAATATTTATAAAAGAGTCAATCTTTTTTTTAAAAATTTTGTATAAAAATTAATCAAAGTCCATTCTAACTTGGGTTTGTCCTGTAGTACAAAACTCTTCATCAATTTTTTTAGCAATTGCTTCAAAGTCAACACCTTGAACTTTTTTGAAAGATTTCATAATCTGTTTTTTGCCATTAACTAATTCTTTTGATTTTATACCATGAGAAATAGATAAACTTGCTTCAACAAAAGCAGATAATTTATCACATTGTTTAAGTGCAATGCCATCTATTGCTTTATATTTATCCATATTGTATTTTGAGACATCATCCACAAGTTTTATATTTCCATCTTCATAGATTCTATTTTCAAACTCATCTTTATGTTCTTCAAACATTCCAAGTATATAACAAAACTCATCATGGATAAAGTCTGGAATATTTGGTAAGATTTCATCATTTATTTTTTTGATTTCATACTCTGCAATAATATCTGATAAGTCATCAACTGAATATTTTACTGGAGTAATTATATCTCTTGTTAAAGCTTCAGGTAAATCATGAAAAAGTGAAACAAAGAAATTGTTTTCTAACCTTTTATCACAAGCATTTACTTCAAGAGAGTAAAAGTAAGAGAAAATAGCAACAGTAAGCATATGACCTAAAACAGAAGTTTCTGGAATTCTAGGAGTTTGTGCCCATCTTTTTTGAAATCTAAGTCTTCCACTTAAATCAACTATTTTTGCAAGCTTTTTATTTAGTGCAATTTTTCTAACACCAATTAATTCATAATAGTCTTCAATCTCTTCTTCTACACTTTTTTTAACATCTTCAATATCTGAAAGAAATTGTGAAGTTTGATATACAATAGAAAATTCCCATTTTGTAGATAAGTATGAGGCCGCTTTTAATATAAATCTCTCTTTTTTATACATTTCGGGATTGTTTAAATAGTCTTCAAATTTTTGTAAAAATATACCGTTATCGATATCTTGTAAAGAGTCTTTTAAATTTGCAATTACCCATGAGTTAATCTCTTTAGCTCTTTTTTGTAAAGCATTTCTAAAAACATCAGGTCTAATATCAGTTACAACAACTCGTCTTAGAAACTCAAAAACACCAGCTTCTATTAGATGAGTATAGTTTATGTCTTTTTCAAATTTTGCAATAAAATAAGCAATAATAAATTTGTGAGCTTGTTTATCAAGTTCTACAAGCTCAACCATTCTTGGGTAATCATTCCATCTTTGAATAGATGCAGAAGAGAAGATATAATCTATTATTCTAGGATTAATCATTTATCATCCTTTTTATCTTTTGAATCATCAGTAAAAAACATCATTTTTTTACCTAATAGCATTAAAGCAACAACTGTTAAAACTACAACATAAGCAACCCAATCTTCTCTCATAATAACTCTTTTTTTTTGCTGTCGATTATCACATAATAATGATAAATAGGCGCTTAGAAATAATTTTTTAAATTTTTGACGCAAATTTTGAAATTAGGTGTATAATTTCGCAAAATAAATCTAAGGATAAATAATAAATGTCAACGTTGACAATAAACAACTACAAGCTTAAACATTTTGATTTAAGAGCAAAAGAAGAGATGGAACACTATTTAAAACAAGTAAATGTAAACTTAAGTGATTATACATTTTCTGGTAATTATGTTTGGTTATCAACTGCAACAGGTTTTTATACTATTGTAAATGATACTTTTTGTCTTTTTATTCTAAATTCAGGTGAAATGTCAATGCTTCTTCCTCCTTTAGGAAAAAATAAAAACACATACAAAGCAATATTAGAGTGTTTTGAAATAATGAATACTCATAATAGCAATAAAAACTATTCAAAAATAGAGTATGTGCATGAAAATATTCTTGAAGGTTTTGTTGATTATTTAGAAGAAGGTACTTTAATCTATGAAATGTTAAAGGACTTTATTATTGAAAAAAAACTTGTTGATTATATTTATAAAGTTGATGATTTAATTGAGTTAAAAGGGGACTCTTATAAATCAAAAAGAAATGAAATTAATAAATTTAAAAAGATATATCCAAACTATAGAATAGAAGTTTTAGATAAACAAAAACATGGAGCAGATATTTTAAACTTATTTAATAAGTGGGTAAAAGATAGAACAACTTATATGCCTAAAGAAGAAGTAGAAGTGTTTTTAGATGGAATTTACTTTGAAAGATTTGCAATTAAAAGATTAATAAATGATTATGAAAATCTTGATTTAATAGGTTTAGCAATTTACATTGATGATGAAATAAAAGGTTTTACTGTAGGTGAAAATATAAATGGAGATACTGCAAGTATAATTATTGAAAAAACGGATTTTGAAATTTTAGGTTGTGCTCAATTTATATTTAGAGAATTTACAAAACTATTAAAAGATAAATATAAAGTAGAGTATATAAATGTTGGTGATGATATGGGATTTGAAAACTTAAAAAAAGTAAAAATGTCATATAGACCTAATATGTTAATTCCTAAATATACAATTTATCAAAAATGAGAATAGTTAAAGCATCAAGATGTGATGCAAAAAAACTTTTTGAAATAGAAAGTAGTGTTTTTAAAGGGGACTGTTTTGCTTTAAGTCTTGCTTCTTTTTATTATCATTTAAAAAATAGTATAGTTTATAAGGTTAAAATTGGTGAAACAGTAGGCTACATTTTATGGTTAGAAAGAAAAAACTTCTTTCGTCTTTATTCCTTAGCTATTTTAGATAAATATCAAGGGTTAGGTTTAGCTACTACTTTAATCGAGTATAGTTTGAAGAACTTAGAAAAAAAGTCTTTGCAACTTGAAGTAAGAAGTTCAAATAAAAAAGCAATAAATTTATACAAAAAATTTGGGTTTGAAGAAATAAAGATTTTAAAAAATTATTATGAAAATGAAGATGGAGTTTTGATGAGGCTTGAAAGATAATCTTTCAAGTCCCATTTTAAACTCTACAAGAACCAAATAAGTTGTTTATTTTTTCAACTCTTCCTTCATGTCTTCCACCTTCAAAAGATGAGTTTAACCATGAATCAACAATCGCTTCAATCATTCCAGGACCTGAAACTCTCTCTCCTAAGCAAAGTACATTTGCATCATTGTGTTCCCTTGCCATTTTTGCAGAATATTCATTGTGACAAAGTGCAGCTCTAATTCCATCAAATTTATTAGCTGCCATAGACATACCAATTCCAGAACCACAGATTAAAATACCTTTGCTTCCTTCATTTGCAAGAACTTCTTTACATAGTTTTGCTGCAAAATCTGGATAATCAACTCTATCTTTTGTATTTGGTCCTAAGTCAATTACTTCATGACCTCTTGTTTCAAAAAGCTCCTTTACAAAAGCTTTAAAATCAATACCAGCATGGTCTGCTGCAATAAAGTATTTCATCTTAGTATATTCCTTTTTCATGATTTATTTCTAACTCTTTTCCTCGCATATCTTCTTCTATAGATTCAACAGTTCTAAATACTCTTTCCCATCTAACTTCTTTATTTTCATCCCAAGAAAAATAGATAAACCAAGGTTTTCCAACTATATATTTATAGTTAACTGTTCCCCAAAATCTTGAATCATTTGAGTGATCTCTATTATCTCCCATCATAAAGAATTCATCTTCAGGTATTTTTATAGGCATCATATCAAATAATTGATATGGTTGTAAACCATCTCTTACTACACTTGGGTCATTGTGAATTCCTGGATGGTCATCTTTATATGGATCAACTACAAAAAGTTTTCCACCTGTTTCAATGATTTTTTCTTTTGGATAGTTTTTCTTAACATATTCATTACCTTCATGTGGATGTAAAAATAGATGTTTTTCCTTTAATGCAATAATATCACCAGGAAGCGCCACAGCTCTTTTTACATAGTGAATATTGTCATTATTTGGATATCTAAATACAACAATATCACCTCTTTTAGGTCTATCACCTTCAATTAAGTGACCATTATCATTAAAATCAGGCAATACTTGTACTTCAATCCAAGGAATTCTAGGAACAGGAATACCATATGAAAACTTTTTAACAAAAAGCATATCCCCAATAAGTAGAGTATTTTTCATACTTCCACTTGGAATAACAAAGGCTTGAGCAACAAAAAATATAATTGTTAAAACAATTACAATTGTGCCAGTCCAAGAAGAAGACCAGTTATATAGTTTTCTAAGCATTATTTACTTTCTCTTTTATCTCTTAAATATGCAGCTTTAAGTGTATTTTTAAGAAGCATACCAATTGTCATTGGTCCAACTCCACCTGGAACTGGCGTTATAAATGAACATTTGTCTTTGCAGTCTTCAAAGTCTGCGTCACCTGTAAGTTTTCCAGTATCAAGTCTATTGATACCAACATCAATAACAACTGCACCTTCTTTTATCATGTCTGCTTTTAATAAATGTGGTACACCAACTGCAATAACAACAATATCAGCAGCTTTTGTATGAGCACTTAAATCTTTTGTTCTAGAGTTACAAACAGTCACTGTAGCTTTCGCATTGATTAAAAGTGATGCCATTGGTTTTCCAACAATATCAGATGAACCAATTACAACAGCATTTTTCCCAGATAGTTCAATACCATACTCTTCAAACATTCTCATTACACCAAATGGTGTTGCTGGTAAAAATGAATCTAAATTTGAAACCATTTTTCCTACGTTGCATGGGTGGAATCCATCTACATCTTTCAATGGATTGATTGCTTCTAAAACAGTAGTTGTATCAATATGCTTTGGTAGTGGTAATTGAACTAAAATACCATCAAGTTTTGGGTCATTGTTCATTTTTTCAATTAATTCTAATAACTCTTCTTGTGTAGTAGATGAATCTTTTGTATGAACTTCAGAATAAATTCCTGCTGCTTCACATGATTTATGTTTACTATTTACATAAGTTGCACTTGCTGCGTCATCACCAACTAAAACAACAGCTAATCCTGGAGTGATATTTTGTTCATTTTTAAGTTTTTCAACTTCAACTTTTACTTCTTCTTTGATTTTATTTGATAATGCTTTTCCATCAAGTAGTGTCATTGGGTTATAGCCTCATATCTATTTAATTTTAAGCTAGTATAATATCCAAAATTTTTTTAATATAGAATTACATAATAAAGGCTTATATTGAAGTTTGTATGTTTTGTTTTAGTTATGACAAGTTTTCTCTTTGCAAATAGTTTAGATAATTCTTTTATAACTAGATTTGAATATGGTGCAATGTTATATGAAAATCCAAGGGGAGTAGGGTGTATAAAATGTCATGGAAAAGGTGACAAACCTGTAGTTATTGCAAAATATAAACAAAGAGATAATAAAACAAAAAAATTAGTAGAAAAAAAGATTATTGCTCCAGCAATAAATAATGTGAGCTTTGAAGTTTTTTTAGATAAATTAAGATCTGACAAAACAGAATCAAAAGTTATGCCAACATATTTTATGACAAATGAAGAGTTAAAGTCTCTATATTATTATATTCGTAATATAAAATAAGCTTCTTAAACAAATCTTAATATAAATTTAAGTAAAATTCGCGTTCAAAATTTAAAACAAAGGAAATGTTATGTTAGAGGGTATCATAAGAGATAGTATAACAAAACAAGCAACTAAAACTTTAAGAAGAGATGGTTACTTAATTGCAAATATCTATGGAAAAGGTTTAGAAAACGTTAATGCTGCATTCAAAAAGAATGATTTCATTAAATATTTAAGAAACAAAACAACACTTGCATTTGATGTAAATGTTGGTGGAAACCAAATCAAAGTTGTAGTTCAAGAGTATCAAAAAGATCCTATTACTTCTGATTTAGTTCATGTTGATTTAATGGTTGCACAACCAGGTGTTAAAACTACTTATAAAGTTCCTGTAACTGTAGAAGGTACACCAAAAGGTCTTAAAAATAAAGGTCTATTTGTTTATCATAAGAAAAGAGTTCCAGTTAAATCTACAATTGAAAACTTACCAGAGTCTTTCCATTTAGAAATTTCTGATCTTGATACTGGTGATAACATCCTAGTTAGAAACTTAGAATTACCAGAAGGTGTTCAATGTTTCTTAGATCCAAGAGTACCAATCGTAGGTGTAATTAAAGCTAAGTAATCTTAGGTTTAAAATGCATTTAATAGTAGGTCTTGGGAATATTGGTGAAAAATACCAATTAACTAGACACAATGTAGGTTTTTTAGTCATTGATGAAATGACTAAAAGCCTACAATCTTCAAATATAAATAAATCAAACTTCAAAGCTGATGTTTTAAAATCTGGTTATAACTTATTTGTTAAACCAAGTACTTATATGAACAACTCAGGTCAAGCAGTTGTTGCTATCAAAGATTATTATAAAATTGACATAGAAAATATAATCGTTATTCATGATGATTTAGATTTACCATTTGGAACTGTTAAGTTTAAAATAGGTGGTGGTCATGGTGGACATAATGGTCTTAGGTCATTGGACTCACATATTGGCAAGGATTATATTCGTGTACGAATTGGAATAGGGAAGCCAGAAGATAAGTCTGACGTTGCAAATTATGTATTATCAAACTTTTCAAAAGAGGAATTAAATAAATTAGAAGGTATAATCACTCATACTATTAAAGCAATTGAAGCACTTAAAAGTGAACCAATTGACGAAGTAAAATCTAAATTTACATTGAAATAATGATATGAGAATAATAACAAAATATATTTTAAAAAAATACCTAATTAATTTTATTATTGTATTAATGTCCTTGCAACTATTTTTTGTAGGAATGGACTTTTTACAGAATTCGAAAGATTTGCCTGCTTCAGCCAATCTACAACTTTTATATCTTATGTATAATAGTTTTTTTACATTAACATTAACTTTGCCCTTATCATTGGTATTTGGATGGATTGTTACATTAGTTATTTTTGTTAGAAACAATGAATTAGTTGCTTTTTCTTCTTTAGGTGCAAAAAGAGTTAATATCTATTTTCCTGTAGTTATAATCTCTTTTATTTTATTAGCTATTTTAATATTTATTCAAACAACACCACTTGCATACTCGTATGAACAAAAGAAAAAGATACTTGATGGAAACTATTTTTCTAGTTCAAAATCTGATATTTTCTTAAAATATGATAATAATTTTATCTACTTTAAAAAACTTCATCCTTTAAGAAAAGAGGCAGAAGATATTCATATTTATAAAGTAGAAGATAGAGATTTAGTTGAAACTATTATTGCAAAAAGAGCATATTTCCAAAATAATAAATGGTATGTTGTTGATGCGAAAATAGTTAAAAAACCTAAAGAGATGAATTTTGAAACTTCTAGATTAGAAGTAAGATATGAAAAATTTTTAAATACTTTAGAAGGCTTTAAACCTAAAATTCTTGATAATGTATATGAAGAAAAATCTAATTTTTCTATTATGGATGCATTTTCTGCATTGTCTTTACTTGAAAAACAAGGTGTAAATACAGATAAAATTAGAGCGGCAATCTATTATGAGATTTTTATACCATTTTTTATTTTACCTTTAATTATGATAATATTTAGTTACACTTCATTAAATCGAAGATTCTTTAATGTAGGTAGTTATACATCATTAACAATATTTGGTACATTAGTTATTTGGGGTATCTTTTTTATGCTATATAAGTTTTCAAATAGTGGTGTGATTAAGCCAGAACTATCGTTGTTATTGCCTTTATTCTTGTGGTTTAGTGGTACATATATTATTTATAAGAAGAGAAAGAAGAATGGCTAAAGTTAAAGCATATGGAATTTTATTATATAAAATACAGAACGAAAGTATTAAAGTTTTACTTTGTAAGTCTGTTAAGAGTCTTGATAGATGGGGATGCTTAAAAGGTGTTATCTTAAAAGGGGAAAGCTCAAAAGAGTGTGCAAAAAGAGAGTTTAAAGAAGAGTGTGGAATAACTGTTCCTACTTTTATTTTTGAAAAATATTTTTCTCAAGAGAATGATGAAAAAGATATTGGTGTTTGGATTGTAAATGCTAATAAAATAGAAGGTATTGACTCTTTCTTTTCCAAAGATAAACTTCTTGATAACTATCTTTCATGGGAAAATTCAAAGGTTAAGTTTTTTGATATAAAAGATTTACCAAAGATAAAAAAGAAACAGTCTCAATTAGTCTCTAAAATTAAGGGTTTTTTAGAAAATATGAATCGACACCATTAGCAATACCTTTTGCTAATGCTTTTTGATATTTAGTTTGATATAATCTTCTAGACTCTTCAGGGTGAGTAATATATCCAACTTCAATTAAAACTGATGGCATTTGTGCACCAACTAAAACCCAAAATGGTCCTTCTCTAACTCCACCATCAACTACTTCTTTATAGATTTTTCTTGCATTAAATAGCATATTTCTTTGAATATCAATTGATAGTTTATGTGAAGCAGTAATTCTTGGTCTATTTAAAGATTCTAAGAATGCTTTTTTTGTAGAACCATTCATTTTACTAACATCTGAACCATTCTCTTTTGCTGCAACTCTTTTAGCTCTTTCACTTCTTGCTGGACTTAAAAAGAAGGTTTCTATTCCTTCTAATTTATTTGCTTTTGCTTTTCCAATAGCATTTGCATGAATTGAAATAAATATATCAGCACTTTTTTTATTTGCTAAGACAGTTCTATTTCTCACTTTTATAAATCTGTCTTTGTTTCTAGTAAGATATACTTTATATCCTCTTTTTTTCAAATGAGATTCTAAATATTTTGCTACTTTAAATACCACAACTTTTTCATATCTTTTTCTAGGACCAATTCCTCCAGGATCTTTCCCTCCATGTCCTGCATCAATAACTACAACTTTATTAAGACCAGGTCTATATTGAACCTTTTTAGGTTTTTTAGTAGTAGTTTTTGAACTATTACTAGCATTGTTTTTTGTATCAAGGACTTTTAAAATTAGTCTTTTATTATTTACAAAGAAATAGACAGTTTTTAGGTTATAATTATCTTCAAAAAGTATTCTTAAAGTATTAGGAGTTTTTTGTTTAATAACTATTTGTTTAACCCCATCAATACTTAATTTTGTAGGGTAGGCATCTTTAAAACTACCCTTAATATCGTATATATCTTGATATCCAGATTTTACTTTTTCTTCGAAGAAGTTTATATAGTTTTTAGAAACTTTTGTTTTAAAATCTATAATTATCATATTTTTTCTAGATTCAACTGCTTTAATTGTATATTTATAGTCTTCTGCTCTTTTTTCAATCTCTTTAGAAATTTTTGTTTTAGTAGTCTTTTTAGTTTTTACAACTTCTATTAGTTCTATTTTTATATGTTTTTTTGTTTGATTGTTATATTTATTTAATTCACTTTGGTATTTTGTAATATCTTTATTTAATTTTTTACCAGCTTTAATAAGTATCTTTAAATTTTTTATTTCTTTATCTTTATCACTGTTAAGTACAGCTTTTAAATAGTCCATTCTTGCATCGTTGTACTCTTCTAAAGTACTAGCAAGAATTGAGTTTGTAGTTAAGGTTAATATGAGAAAGGTTTGAAGGAAAAATCTTTTAAGAATTTTTATTCTCCTTTTGTAAGTTTTTCCATTAATTCATGAACTGAAATTAATCTATCAACTTTATATCCATTTGCTCCAGTGAAGAATAATCCTGTATCTAAATCACCTTGATAAGCAGCGCCAAGTCTATCTGCAATACAATATCCTACTGCTCTTGCTTCAACACCTCTATGGCATGGAGCAACACAGTTAGAAATACAAACTACTTTTGGAGCAGTTTTTTCTTCTAAAGATTTTTGAAGGTTTGTCATAACACCTCTTGCAGGAAGACCAACAGGAGATTTCATAAGTTTAATATCATCTTCTTTTGAATCAATTAAAACCTTTTTTAGGTTTGTATCTGCATCACATTCATATGTACCAATGAATCTTGTTGCCATTTGAACACCAGCACAACCCATAGCCATGAATTTATCAATGTCATTTTTATCCCAGATTCCACCAGCAGCAATAATAGGAATATCTTCTCCCCAATTTTTTGCTTCTTCAATTACAGGAGGAACTATGTTCTCTAATTTAGACTCTTCTTTGAAACAGTCTTCATATTTAAATCCTTGGTGTCCTCCACTTAATGGACCTTCAACGATAATTGCATCTGGAACTTTGTTGTATTTTTTCCATTTTTTGCAAATTAGTTTTAAAGCTCTTGCAGAACTTACAATTGGAACAAGTGCTACTTCAGGATAGTCTTGAGTAAATTTTGGCATATTTGTAGGAAGTCCTGCACCAGTGATGATAATATTTATACCAGCTTCACAGGCATCTTTTACCATTCTTCCATAATCATTACAAGCATGAAGAATGTTACATCCAAGTGGTGCGTCTCCACAGATTTTTCTTGCATTCTCTACTATTTCAAAAAATGCATCTCGTGAGTAGAAGTTCATTACATCTTTTGGTTTATCTTTTCTTAAAACGATATTTACGTTTTCACTGGCATTTTTATAATAACCAGTACCTACTGATGATATAACTCCAAGACCACCTTCTTTACTAACATTTCCTGCTAATTGATCCCAGCTGATTCCAACACCCATTCCACCTTGGATAATCGGGTGTTTTATCTCATATTTCCCTATTTTCAAATCTAACCTTCTTTATTTTATTATTATCTTAGCGAAACTTTTTTTACCTTTTTGTAAAATATATTCTCCCGCTTCTAAATTTAATTTTTCATCTTGTACTTTTTCTTGATTTATTGAAACAGCATTTGCTTTAACATCTCTTCTTGCTTGTGAAGTAGACTTAACTAATCCCGAATCAACTAATGCTTGACAAATCCAAATTCCAGCTTCTAATTCAAACTCTGGCATATCACTTGGAATATCTTTTTTAGCAAATACTTTCTCGAACTCTTCTTTTGCTTTTTCTCCAGAACCAGTACCGTGGTATCTTTCAACAATTTCCATAGCTAAAGATTCTTTTACTTTTTTAGGATGTAAAGAACCATCATTTACATCTTTTTGCATTTGCTCAATCTCTTTTAATGATTTTGAAGATAGTAATTCAAAATATCTCCACATTAATTCATCTGAGATAGATAATACCTTTCCAAACATATCATTTGCTTTATCTGTAACACCAATATAATTTCCTAAGGATTTAGACATTTTTTGAACACCATCTAATCCTTCTAAAATTGGCATCATTAAAACAGCTTGTTGTTTTTTACACTCATATGCTTTTTGTAGAGTTCTTCCCATAAGTAAGTTAAACTTTTGATCAGTTCCTCCAAGTTCAATATCAGTATCCATTGCAACAGAATCATACCCTTGAAGTAGTGGATAAGTAAACTCACTTACTGCAATAGGAGTATTTGAAGCATATCTTTTTGAGAAATCATCTCTTTCTAGCATTCTAGCTACTGTTAAGTTAGAAGCTAAGTTAATAAGACCAGCTGTTCCAAGTTCTTTTAACCATTTTGAGTTAAACATTACTTTTGTTTTCTCTGGATCCAAAATCTTAAATACTTGCTCTTTATATGACTCTGCATTTTGTAATACTTGTTCTGGGCTTAAAACTTTTCTAGTTTCACTTTTTCCAGTTGGGTCACCAATAGTAGCAGTAAAGTCTCCAATTAAAAATTGTACAATTCCACCATGTTTTTGAAATGTTGCCATTTTTTGAATAAGAACAGTATGTCCTAAGTGTAAATCAGGAGCAGTTGGGTCAAAGCCAGCTTTTACATTAAAATTCTCACCGTTTTCATAATAGTTTCTAATAAGTTTTTCAATTCTTTCAATATCAATTATTTCTGCAGTTCCTCTTTGAATTTCTGCTAAAGCTTCTTTAATTTGTTCTTCCATAAATCCTCTTTTTTAAACTTATTTGTTATAGGCATCTTTTTTAGAAAAGAATTCTATAACCTTTGCTTCTTTTTCAATTAATTTTCTTACTTCTTCAATATTTGATTTATTTACTTCAAACTCAATGTCACAATATTGTCTATATGAGTGTTTTTCTCTTCCATATTCAACAGATAAAATATAACCTTCAAATTGACTCATATATATTAGAAGTCGTGCTAACTCACCCTTTGTATTTGGTAAGCTAACCACCATTTTATATTGGTAAAGTGTATCTTTTGTCCATTTACAAAAAAGCATTTCATCATTACTCATAATCTTCTTATATGCTTTATCACACATTTTATGATGAATTACTGCTTTGTTCCCTTCTTTGAATGCTACAATTTCGTCAGCAAACTTTGGGTGACAACAGTGGTCAAATGATACAGAATTAATGCTAAAATTCGAATATATAATTATATTGTCAAATTTAAATCTTTTGATTTTACTAGCATACATTTTAAATCTAGCTACAAAACCTCGTTTTTCTATTACTTTTTTCTCAATTTCATGTTTTAAGTGCTTTAAGTAATCAAGATTATGTGGAACTTTTTGTAAAGGTTCTTTTTTTACAAAAGATGTAATACTATCAATATATTTTGAGAAGAAAGAGTTTAAAATATTTCTTCCTGTTAATTCATCTATTTCTCTTAATCTTTGAGAACATAAAAATTTTATTTGTTTTTTTGCTCTTGTTGTTTTTACTAAATCTGCCCATGAACATCTAGGAATAGCATAATCAACAGTTTTAATCGAAACTATATCAGAGCTTTTTAACTCCGTTAAAAGTGGTTTTTTAACTTTGTTAATAAAACATTCAACAGCATTTCTTCCTACATCTGTATGTACAGAATAGGCGTAATCTAAAGCTGTAGAACCCCTTGGTAAGTTGAATGTATCTCCTTGTGGTGAATAAACAACTATATCTTCTGAAAAAAGATCATCTTTTGTATCTTGATAAAACTCTTCTATATTTTCATTAGAGTATTCTAATGATTTCAACCAATTTAAATTTGGTTGATTTTTTGCACCAGTTTTATATTTCCAATGTGCTGCAATACCATATTCAGCTACTTTATTCATCTCAAAAGTTCTAATTTGAACTTCATAGATTTTAGAATTATAAAATACTGTAGTGTGAATAGTTCTATATCCATTCTCTTTTGGTGTAGAAACATAATCTTTAAATCTAGAAATTAAAGGTTTATACTCTAAGTGTAAAAAACCTAGAACCTTGTAACAATCTATATCTTCTTCAACTAAAACTCTAATAGCAAGTAAGTCAAGTACTTCATCTATACTTACACCTTTTCTTTGCATTTTTAAATAAATTGAATAATAATGCTTTATTCTACTATTTATTTGAATTTTACTTAAGTCATAACCATTTTTTTCTAATATCTTTTTTGTTGAAGAAATAAACTTATTAAAAGTTAGTTGGATTGCATGTTGGTGTTCTTTAATAAAATCATCAATTTTTTTGTACTCTTGTGGATAAATATAAAAAAATGCCAAATCCTCTAGGGTATTTTTAATTGTTGAAATACCTAGTCTATGAGCAATAGGAACATATACTACAAGAGTTTCTTCTGCAATTCTTAATTGCTTTTTATGTGGTAGGGCATCTAGCGTTAACATATTGTGTAGCCTATCACAAAGTTTAACAACTAAAACTCTAACATCATCAATTGATGCAATTAACATTTTTCTAAATGTAAGGGCAGAGGCAATAAGCTTTTTATCTGAATCAGAAGGTGCTAATTCATGCTCTCTTATTGCATCAATTTTTGTAAGTCCATCAACCATATGAGCAACTTCATCACCCCAGTTGCTTCTAATAAAGTTGATATCATATTTTGTATCTTCTACTACATCATGAAGTAAAGCTGTTGCAATTACATCCTCTTCTTTAGAAAAGTGAGAAGCAATTGAAGCAACCAATAAAGGGTGCACAGAATATGGTTCACCACTTTTTCTATATTGTCCTTTGTGAGCCTCAATAACAAAGTCAATAATTTCTTGAAGTTTCGGGGTGATTTTTGCTTCTGTATGAAGTAAGTGGATAGCATCGTCAAGAGTATTTATACTCTCTATTTTTTCAATAAATGGATCCATAAAATGATCTTTTAATTAATCATAAAAGCCTAAGCTTTTATAATTAATTTTTATCTACTAAACCTTCTATTACAAGTAGGCCATCTGCAATTTCATCAATTGCAATATCAGTATATTTCATATTTTGAGTATTTTTTTCTAATAATGGTTTTGCACCTTTACTTAACTCATCTGCTCTTTGACCAACTGCAATTGATAAAATATATCTATCGTTGTTTACTCTTTCTAAGGCTTTAGCCATTCTTTCTTCTAATCTCATCGGGTTTTCCTTTTGCCTATAATTTTTTATTTAACAATTGAACATTTAGTATAGTCACCTTGAACGATTTTTAAAAGATTACCTTTTTCGTTCATATTTGCAACTACAATTGGAAGTTTATTATCTTTTGCTAGTGCAATAGCAGTATCATCCATAACTTTGATATGATCTTCTAAAGCTTGGTCATAAGATATTGTATCAAGTTTTACTGCGTCTTCATATTTCATTGGGTCTTTATCATAGATACCATCAACTTTTGTTGCTTTAATTAACATTGATGCATCAATCTCTGTTGCTCTTAATGTAGCAGCAGTGTCAGTTGTAAAGTATGGGTTTCCAGTTCCAGCAGAGAAAATAACAACTCTACCTTTTTCTAGGTGTCTTTGAGCTTTTCTTACAATAAATGGTTCAGCAATTTGTTCCATTTTAATTGCAGTTGAAAGTCTAGCATTTAAACCTTTATGTTCTAAAGCTTCTTGCATTGCAACACCATTAATAACAGTTGCCAACATACCCATATAGTCAGCACTTGTTCTTTTTATAATACCATCAGCAGCAGCTGTAACACCTCTAATGATGTTACCACCACCAATTACTATTCCAACAGCGATGTTATTATCAACTAACTCTTTGATTTCATTTGCAATATAGTCTAAAATCTGAGTGTCAATACCATATCCGTCAGCACCAGCAAGTGCTTCACCTGAAAACTTTACAAGTACTCTTTTGTTCATTGTGTTCCTTTAATAATTACGGGATTATACCTAAAAATTTCTAAAAAAAAAGTTAATAAAACTAACTTAATGCCCATTCATAAAATGGTAAAACATTTATTTCAATATTTTCTTTTTTTATTGTTTCATTGTTTGAAACGGTAATTATGTAAATTTCTTTGATATCATGTTCATTTGCTGATTTGATAATTTTTTTAAGTTGAGAGCTCATAAGCATTGAATTAAAAAAAGGAATAGAGCATATAGCAATATTCTCTTTTGGCAAGTAAAAATCAATATAATCTAAATAAAAAATCTCTTGTTTTTTATTAATTAACTCCTGAAAAACAATATTTGTAAGCTCATTTTTAAATTTCTTTTTATGGGTTATTGCATCTAAAAATGCAGAGTTGTATGAGTATATCTTTTTGGGTGCTTTATCTTGATTATATTTTTTTATAAAATAGATAATCTTTTTATCTTCATACTCTTTGCACTTTGTATAGAATTTATCTTTTGAAATTTTTATATCTTGTTTAAGGTTTAAAAAAAGTTGATTTAATGATTTTTTTTCATCAATATTTTCAAATAGTATTTTTAATATCATTTCACTTGTTTCATCTTGAGTAAATAGTTTTAATACTTGTTGAAGGTGATAATAGACCTTATATTCTGATAAGTTAACTGTTTGAGGTAAATTTCCATGTTTTAGAAAAGTATTAAAGCTTTGGGTAATATTTTGGTTTTTATTTTCATGGAGTAAATACTCTTCAAAATCTAAAGGACTTAAAAACAAATTTTTATATCCTTTTAACTCCTTTTTTTCATATGTAGAAATTATTACACTATCACAATATGGAATTTTAAATGAAAAATCAAAGTTTTCAAGTACTAATACTTTGATATTATTTCTAAAGATATACTCTTCAAGATTTTCTTTTATTACTTCATAAGAGTTTCTAATGTCTTTAAAATCGATATATAAGTAATCTTTTGTATCAAAGTTTGATAGATAATCAAAAATAAGAAATGTTTTTCCTGAACCCATTGGACCAGAAAGTATTGTCTTGGGATGAGTAATTCTAATCTTTCTTTCAATAAAATTTATTTTAGAAAGTTCAAACTCATGACAATACTCTAAAGTATTCATTTTCTTTTTTCGTGAAGGACTACAGCCTCTTTTACTGCATTTACATAACTTTTTATATTTATTTTTCTATTTCTTTTATAGGCAATATCAAATGCAGTTCCATGGTCAACTGATGTTCTTATAATTGGAAGATTTAAACTTACATTAATACTTTGATCAAAGTATAAAGCTTTTAGTGGAGCTAATCCTTGGTCATGGTACATTGCTACAAAGTATTTGTAGTTTTTCCTTGACATTGGAGAAAAAGCAGTATCAGGTACTAAAGGACCTTTGAAAATCTCTTTATTTAGTTCTTTATTTGCATTTTTAATTGCTTTAAAAATTTCTACTTCTTCATTACCTAAAACGCCATTATCGCTAGCATGGGGATTAAGTCCTAAAACACCTATTTTTTTAGCATTTACACTTTTTTGAAAATCTAAAAGAAAAGTAGTTAAATCTTTTTCATTTATTTTTTTAGGAACTTTTTTTAAAGCACAATGTTCTGTAAAAAGACCTACAAACATTTTTTTGCATCCTAGCATCATAATTGCATTTTTACCAAAAAAATCCCTTAGAACTTCTGTATGACCTTTATATTTTATTCCTGCTTTATTCCATGCTTCTTTATTAACAGGAAGAGTTACAATTGAAGTAACTTTTTTGTTTTTAGCAAGATTAATTGCTTTACAAAATGAGTCATATGAAAATTTACCACTTTTTTTTGTAACTTGTCCAGGTTTTATTTCAAAATCAGCTTTTACATTATGAATCTTAAACTCTTTTGGAATATCAAGTTCTAAAAGTTGTGAAGCATTTTTTAACATAGTTTTATTTATACAATAAATAGGTTCACAATATGTAGATATTTTTTCATGGGCACTAAGAGCTATTTCTATACCAATACCATTTAAATCACCTACTGAAATAGCAATTTTAGGTTTTTTGGTACTCATACTAACTCTTTCATATCTTTAATAGCTTTTTCTAATCCTGTGAAAACAGACCTAGCAATAATACTTTGCCCAATATTTAACTCTTCAATTGTTTTGATAGATGAAATAAGTCCAACATTTTGATAGTTTAATCCATGTCCAGCAGCAACTTTTAAATTAAGTTCTTGCGCTAAAGCAGCAGATTTTTTAATATCTTTTCTACTTTTGTTAAGTAAATCTTTAAGTACTTTTTTAGGTAATTCTAACTCTTTAATACAGTGGTGTGTTTGACTTAAATTACTATATAACATTGCATAAATATTTGCAAAAGATCCTGTATGAAGTTCTACCCACTCAACTTTTAGTTTAGAACTTAATTCAATCATCTCTTTAGTAGGATCAATAAATAGTGAAACTTCAATTTCATTGTCATGCAATTTTTTAATAGCTTTTCTGATTTTAGTATAATATGTATCTAAATTAAGTCCACCTTCTGTTGTAACTTCTTCTCTTTTTTCTGGAACAAGAGTCGCTCTATTAGGTTTTAACTTACAAACTATATCAATGATTTCTTCATCAATAGCACACTCTAAGTTAACTGGAAGTGAACTTTGTTCTATAATTGCTTTTGCATCATTATCATGAATATGTCTTCTATCTTCTCTTAAGTGAATAGTAATTTGATCAGCACCAGCAAGTTTACAAATTCCTAATGCATCAAGTGGGTTAGGGTCATTTATTTGTCTTGCTTCTCTTAAAACAGCTATATGGTCTATATTTACTCCAAGTAACATAGTCTTCCTTTTTATGATAAATCTTTTAATGTTGCAATATTAGCTGCAAGTTTATTTTGAACTTCTAAATATTCTAGTTCTGGTTTTGAATCAGCAACAACTCCAGCTCCAGCTTGGAAAATAACTTTATCTTCAGTAAGTAAAGTTGTTCTAATTGTAATACAACTATCCATATTCCCATCAAATCCAAAATAAGCAATGCTTCCAGAATAGAAGTTTCTTTTGATACCTTCAAACTGGGCAATTAATTCCATTGCTCTAATTTTTGGGGCTCCTGTCATAGTTCCTGCTGTAAATGTTGCTGCAAATAAGTCAAACATATCATACTTTTCATCATCAATTAATGCTTCAACATCTGAAACAATATGCATAACATGAGAGTATCTTTCAACTCTCATAAGGTCAGTTACTTTTACTGTTCCTTTTTTAGCAACTCTTCCCACATCATTTCTTCCTAAGTCAATAAGCATGATGTGTTCAGCTCTCTCTTTTTCATCTCCTAAAAGTTCTTGTTCTAGTTCTAAGTCTCTATCTATGTTTTTCCCTCTTTTTCTAGTACCTGCAATAGGTCTTAAAAGAATATGTCCATCTACAAGTCTTATCATAACCTCAGGAGAACTTCCAGCAATTGTAAAATCTTCGTATTCTAAGAATACTAAATATGGGCTTGGATTTTTACTTCTTAATGCTCTATAAAAACTTAAGTGGTCAACTTTTGCTTTTTGGATAAATCTATTTGACATAAGAATTTGAAAAACATCACCACTTTTAATCATCTCTTTTGATTTTGCAACCATTTCAAAAAACTCTTCTTTTGAGTAGTTGAATTTACCTTCATCTAAAAGTTCTGCTTTTTTTAGTGGTTGATAAGAGTATGGAGTATAAAGTTTTTCTTCGATTTTTTCTAAATCATCTTTCTTTTCTTCTAAAGAAGTAACCATTACAAGTTTTGATGTTTTGTGGGAAAATCCTAAAATAATGTTAGGACGAATCAAGTCTAAATCAGGAATATTTAGTTGGTCAACTAAGTTATCCATTGATTTTTTCAACTTTGGTTCAAACTCTTTACCTATGTCATAACCAACATTTCCAATAAATCCATCAACTAAACCAATTCCTAGCTCTCTTGCTTTTTCTTTATAGATGGTTTTGTCAAATTGTTTGTAGTACTTTTGTAAAAATTTTAAGGGGTTTGAATCAACCTCTTTAGTTTCTCCAGCTTCATTTCTAAAAAAAGTTTGATTATTTTCATGCCAAACTCTTTCTCTTTGTCCAATAAAAATAAATGAATAGTTCCCATCACTAGAGTTGATAGTACTTTCGAAAAGAAATGTTAGTTCGTTTGAGTATAGTTCTTTAACTTTTTCGTAGATCGACACCGGAGTGAACTGATCTAGAAAAAGCTCTTTAGAGTAAAATTGCATTATTTAAATAGCCTTTAGAATGTTAAAATAAATGCTCCAGAAATATTAAGTTGTTTTTTAATATTGTCTATAGCAAGTTTTGCTTGTCCTCTTGAGTTGTATGGTCCAATTAAAACTTTATGGAACATTTTATTGTTTATAGAAACTTTATAAATTTTATATTTGAAACCTTTTTTTGTAATAGTGTCTAAGTATTTATTATTTGGCATTTTAGAAAAAGCACCAACTTGAACAAAAGTACCTGAAGGTTTTTGTGTTATAGTTGAGTTTGAAGATGAGCTTGTTTTTCTAACAACAGGCTTTGGTTCTGCTTTTTTAACAACAGGTTTTGGTTCTTGTTTTTTTACAACTGGTTTAGGCTCTTCTTCAACTGTTTCTTTTACATCAAATACATTTGGTTTTGTTTTAGCAACAGGTTGTTCTTTTACTACTTTTTCTTTCTCTTCTATCTTTTCAAGATCAAGATTAGTTGTTGCCTCTTTTAAAGTAGTTGCTTCTTTGTTATTTTCTTCTTTAATATTTTTTAATTTTTCATTGATGATTTTTTGGTATTGTTCTTCAATGTTCTCATCTTGTAAGATAGTTTGAGTATTCTCTTTTTCTGGTGTTGCATTAGAGAAAGACTTATCTTCATTTGAATCATTTGTTAAAAGGCGAATAATGATAATTGTTAATAAAAATAGAATAACAAGAACTAAACCTAATACTAGATATTTCTTTTTGTTATCACTATTTTTTGCTGCAGAAGAGGGAGTTTTCCCCAGCATAATATCACTATATTCTTGCTCTTCTTGCATTCTAACTTCTCTATCTAAATCAGGATTTAACTGTGGTTGTGGTTGATCCTGATGATTTTGTTGCTCTTGATAAGCTGACTGAGCATTTTTAATTTCACTTAGTCTTTGTTCAATTTCAGTTTCTTCTTGCTTTAATTGAACTTTCTTAATAAAATCTTCGCCTTTAATTTCCATAATTGATCCTTATTACTTTCGGTTTGACTCCAGTTAGTACGTCGACTTATTGTAAATAACAAAATTAGAAGCTAACTCTTTAAGCTCACCTTTAATTTGTTTTTGTAAATCTGTATTGTTAATATCATCTAAAATATCAGCAATTTTATTAGCAATGAATTCAAACTCTTTCTCTTTCATTCCTCTTGCAGTAAGTGCTGGTGATCCAATTCTTACACCACTTGTAACAAATGGAGATCTTGTTTCACCTGGTACTGTATTTTTATTTACAGTTATACCTGCATTTTGTAAAGCTGCATCTGCATCTTTACCAGAAAAATCTTTATTTAAAAATGATACTAATACTAAGTGATTATCTGTTCCACCTGATACTATATCATATCCTCTTGCTACTAATACTTCACCAAGTTTTTTAGCATTCGCTTTTACTTGTTTTGCATAATCTTTCCAAGAAGGATCTAAAATCTCTTTAAATGCAACTGCTTTTGCAGCTATTACATGAACTAATGGTCCACCTTGTAAACCTGGGAAAATAGCAGAATTGATTTTCTTAGCAATATCTTCATCATTTGATAAAATGATACCACCTCTTGGTCCTCTTAAAGTCTTATGAGTAGTTGATGTAACTACATCTGCATAAGGGAATGGACTCATATGCTCACCTGCAGCAACTAAACCTGCAATATGTGCGATATCAGCAAAAAGATAAGCTCCTACTTCATCAGCGATTTCTCTAAATCTTTTGAAGTCAATCTCTCTTGCATAAGCTGAAGCACCACATACAATGATTTTTGGTTGAACAATTTTAGCAATATCTAAAACTCTATCATAGTTGATTCTTCCATCTAATTCTACACCATAATAAAATGCTTGATAGTTCTTTCCAGAGAAACTAGGCTTTGAACCATGAGTTAAATGTCCACCATGAGATAAATCCATACCTAAGATTTTATCACCAGCTTTTAATAATGCTGCATATACAGCACCATTAGCTTGGCTCCCTGAATGTGGTTGAACATTTGCATAAGAACATCCAAAGATTTCACAAGCTCTGTCAATAGCTAATTGCTCAGCTTTGTCAGCAAACTCACATCCACCATAATATCTTTTATATGGATAACCCTCTGCATATTTGTTTGTAAATACAGAACCCATTGTTTCCATTACTGCTGGTGATGTAAAGTTTTCACTTGCAATCATCTCTAAGTGTGTTGTTTGTCTTTCTAATTCTGCTTCTACTATATCAAAAATCTCTTTATCTGCTTGTTCTAATCTTGCTTCTGTTATGTAGCTCATTTAAAAGTCCTTTTCAAATATCTTAATTTATCTAATTAGAAGATAATAGTACCTTATATACTATTTTTCTTCCTCTTCATCTGCGTGTAAATCAATCTCATGTTTGATTGGTTTCATAGCAGGGAATAATAATACATCTCTAATAGAGTGTTCATTTGTTAACATCATTACAAGTCTATCAATACCAATACCTTGACCAGCACAAGGTGCCATACCATAAGATAGTGCATTTACAAAATCTTCATCCATTTCATGTGCTTCATCATCACCAGCATCTTTTGCTTCAATTTGACCTTCAAATCTTTGAAGTTGGTCTAATGGATCATTAAGCTCAGAGAAAGCATTCGCAATCTCTTTTCCAGCAATAAATAATTCAAATCTATCAGTTAAATGAGGCTTTTCATCACTTCTTCTTGCAAGTGGAGAAATTTCAACTGGATATTCTGTAATAAATGTTGGGTTGATAAGTTTTTCTTCAACATACTCGTCAAATAACTCACCTTGTAATTGACCTAAGTTCATTGCTTCATTTACATCAAGATTTTTCTCTTTCATGAAAGCAATAATTTTATCTTTGTCTTCAGTAATATCAGCAGGAACACCACCAATAGTTGTAAGTGATTCAATTAATGGAACTTCAGAAAATTTATTAAAGTCAATTTCAACATCTCCATAAGGAAGAGTCATTGGTAAATCTAAATGCTCAAATAAATATTCAAAATACTCTTTTGTTATTTCAATTAAATCTTTATAAGTTTTATAAGCCCAATAGAACTCAATAGAAGTAAACTCAGGATTGTGAGTTGCATCCATACCTTCATTTCTAAAGTTTCTGTTGATTTCAAATACTGCTTCAAATCCACCAACAATTAATCTTTTTAAATATAACTCTGGTGCAATTCTTAAATATCTATCTACACCTAAAGCATTGTGATGAGTAACAAATGGTTTAGCATTTGCTCCACCAGGAATTGGGTGCATCATTGGAGTTTCAACTTCTAAGAAACCTTTATCTTCAAAAAATCTTCTAGTAAGTGAGATAACTTTTGATCTAATATGAAAAGTTTTTCTAACTTGAGAATTCATAATTAAATCTAAATATCTTTGTCTATATCTTAACTCTTTATCTTGAATACCATGGTATTTTTCTGGTAGTGGAGAAATAGATTTTGTTAAAATTGTAAGGTCATGTACGTGTAATGAAAGTTCACCTTTACCAGTAATAAATGGATAACCTGTTACTTCAATAATATCTCCAACTTCAATGTTCTTTTTGAAAACATTATTATAAAAACCTTCTGGTAGATTATCCCTTGCAACATAAATTTGTAAAATTCCACTTTCATCTTCAATTTTAAGAAAAGATGCTTTACCCATAAGTCTAAAGAATTTAATTCTTCCTGCAACTGTATAATGTCTATTTTCATCTCTTTTTTCTTCTTTTTGGAAAATATCTGTATTTACATTTAAATATTTACTAATAGTTGTATTTCTTGCACTATTATTTGCGTATGGGTTTACCCCTAGTTCTCTTAAAACATTAGCTTTCTCTATTCTTTGTTGTATATATTTATTTTCAAACAATATTAATTTCCTTTTTCCGTATTAGTTGTATTTTCTTCATTTGAAATTGAATTAGCAATATTTTCTGTTGCTTCTTTTGTTGCTTTTTCAATCTCTTTATTTACTGCTTCTTTTGTAGATTCAATTGTTTCATTTGTAGTAGTTTTTAAATCTTCAAAAGTTTTTTTTGCTTCTTCTGTAATATTTATTTTTTCACCATTTTCATTAGAGATTTTTTCTTCAATCTTTTTTGTAAAGTCTGCTGGGTCAAGTTTAATAATAAAATCACCAGTTTTTACAAGAAGAGGGAAAGTTATCGAATTAGAAACTTTATCATCTAAAAGGTTTCTAAATGACTCAATTTGATAAACAGCATAAGTAATTACTGAAAATATAAAGAATATTTTTGCACTTCCAAATACAAATCCTAAAATTCTATCAAAAATTCCAAGTCCACTTGCAGAGAAGATGTTACTTAAAATGATTCCAGCTACATATAAAATAATCCAAAAACCAATAAGTCCAACAATAAAACCAATAAGTTTTATTGTAGCACCGTTTTCAAGTGCTAAAATAGGAGCAATTAAATTTCCAATATCTTCAGAAAGTCTTGAAGCAATAAAAATACCACCTATAATTCCAACTAAACCAAAAACCTCTTTTATGAAGCCCTTCATAAGACCTTTTAGACCTAATAAAACAGTAATACTTAAGATTATTATATCAAATGCAGTAAACTCTTGCATAAATATCCTTATATTTATAATATGGCGCAATTATATCTTAGTTTTTCTAAAATAAAAGTTTAAGAGATATTAATCTTTTTTTGCTAGAATTCTTTCTATTATGAACAATGTAAAAAGATATCCAACAAAAAAGATTTTCGTAGGTGATGTTGCTATTGGAGGAGACGCTCCAATATCAGTTCAATCTATGACATATAGTAAGACTTCCGATGTGGAAGCAACCGTAGAACAAATTAGAGCATTGCACTTTGCAGGGGCAGACATCGTAAGAGTTGCAGTTCCTGACTTAAAAGCAGCAAATGCATTAAAAGCTATTAAAGAACAAACTTCTTTACCACTAGTTGCAGATATACATTTTAACTATAAATTAGCACTTATTGCAGCTGAAGTGGTTGACTGTATCAGACTTAATCCTGGAAATATAGGAGATAAAAAAAGGGTTACTGAGGTTGTAAAGGCTTGTCAACAAAGAAATCTTCCAATTAGAATTGGAGTAAACTGTGGTTCTTTAGAATCACAATTTGAAGACAAATATGGCCAAACAGCACGTGGTATGGTAGAGAGTGCAGACTATAATATTAAGTATTTAGAGGATTTAGGCTTTGATGATATTAAAGTATCATTAAAAGCTAGTGATGTTCAACGAACTGTTGAAGCATATAGAATGTTAAGACCTATGAATAATTATCCATTTCATTTAGGTGTAACAGAAGCTGGAACACAGTTTCACTCAACAATAAAATCTTCAATTGCACTTGGAAGTTTACTTCTTGATGGTATTGGTGATACTTTAAGAGTATCTATGACAGGAGAACTTGAAAAAGAGATTGAAGTAGGGCGAGCAATACTTAAAGATGCAGGACTTGTACAAGAGGGCTTAAATATTATTTCATGTCCAACTTGTGGTAGAATTGAAGCTGATTTAGTCAGTGCAGTAGCAGAAGTTGAAGCAAAAACCAAACATATTAAAACACCTTTAAATGTATCAGTTATGGGATGTGTTGTAAATGCTTTAGGTGAAGCAAAAGCTGCTGATGTTGCAATTGCATATGGAAAAGGAGTTGGGCTTATCATTAAAAAAGGTGAAACAATAGCAAAACTTCCAACAGACCAATTATTAGATAGATTTTTAAAAGAAGTAGAATTTGAAGCAAAGAAAGAGGGCAATAATTAGTGGATAGTGTATATAGTATAAATATTGAAAGAGCAGTTTTAAGTTCAGTTCTTTTTAATCCAGAGGAGTTAGAAGATATTTTAGGTGTTTTAAAACCTAAAGATTTCTATTTACCTGCACATCAAAAGATTTACGAAATAATGGGAAAACTTCATGATGAAGGCATGCCAATTGATGAAGAGTTTATTAAAAAAAGAGTTAATTCAAAAGATGTTGATGATTCAATATTATTAGAAATACTTTCTGCAAATCCAATTACTAATACCTTAGCTTATGTAAAAGAAATAAAAGATGGTTCTGTAAAAAGAGAGCTAGCTACACTTGCAACAACAATTAAAAAAGTTGCAATTGAAGATGAAATGAGTGCAAATGAAGCTTTAGATACAGTTCAAGGTGAACTTTATAAAATCTCTACTGATAGTGCTACATCTGAGTTAAAAGAGATGGAAACTATTACTTCTGATACTCTTTCATATATAAAAAAGATGAAAGAGTTAGGAAATACACACCTTACAGGTCAAACAACTGGATTTTATGATTTAGATAAAAGAACAACAGGATTTAATGAAGGTGACTTAGTAATTATAGCTGCAAGACCAGCTATGGGTAAAACGGCACTTGTTTTAAATATGGCTTTAGCAAATGTTGAAGCTAATAAAGGGGTGATATTTTTCTCTTTAGAAATGCCAGCTGAGCAACTTATGTTAAGGATGCTTGCTGCAAAAACTTCAATTCCATTACAAAATCTTAGAAAAGGTGATATGGATGATAATCAATGGGCACAGTTAACAGGAGCCTTTGAAGATTTAAATCAAAAAAAGCTTTTTGTTGATGATGGTGGTAGTATTAATATTAACCAATTAAGAGCAAGAGTTAGAAAACTAGCTCAAAATGAAGATAATAAAATCTCTTTAGTTGTAATCGATTATCTTCAACTTATGCAAGGAACTGGAAATAAAGATAGGCACCAAGAAGTTTCTGATATTTCAAGGGGACTTAAAATGCTTGCTAGGGAGATGAAAATTCCTGTTATTGCTCTTTCTCAGTTAAATAGGGGACTTGAAAATAGACCTGATAAAAGACCTATGCTTTCAGACCTTAGGGAGTCTGGTGCAATTGAGCAAGATGCGGATATTATTATGTTTGTTTATAGAGATGATGTATATAGAGAAAGAGATGAAGCTAGAAAAGAAAAAGAAGCAAAAGACAAAGGTGAAGAGTACAAATCAACATTTGTTAATAAACCAGTAGAAGAAGCTGAAATTATTATTGGTAAACAAAGAAATGGTCCTATTGGTACTGTTAAACTTGATTTCCAAAAACAATTAACTAGGTTTATTGATAAAGAAAACTCTAATGATGCTCCTATTGAAGTAGTATTTGAGTCTATTTCTGATTCTGAAAAAGAGTCAAATATAGATGTCCCTCAGGTTTTATAATAATTTTAATTATTAATTTTTAAGAAAGTACTTGACATAATTATAAATCTTATTTTAAGGTTATGATTATGAAAAAGGCTTTCTCCCTACTTGAACTTATTTTTGCAATTGTAGTAATTGGTATTATTGCTTCTTTTGCAGTTCCTAAATATATAGACACTAGAGATAGTGCCCTTGCAACTACTATAAAAAGAGATCTGATTACAGTTATAACTTCAATTCAAAGCTATTATTTGATTAATCAAAAGATAGACAAGATTTCTGATACAGTAAGTGTAAATGACTCAAATTGGGTTATAAAAGATAAAAGTATGCTTTTTAATGACAAAAAAGAAGAATGTCTAAGCTTAGAACTAAAAGAGTCTAGTATAATTATTACAATTGATCCATCTAAAGGAAATGTTTGTAAAATATTATCACAGATGGGTGTAAAAAATGAAACATTTGATTTAATTTAAGGTTGTTGATGACAAAAGCTATTTTTTTAGATAGAGATGGAGTAGTAAATGTTGAAAAAAACTACTTATACAAAATAGAAGAGTTTGAGTTTATTGATGGAATATTTGAGTCTTTAAAAAAAATACAAAGCTTAGGCTACAAAATATTTATAATAACAAACCAATCAGGTATTAGTAGAGGGTATTATTCAGTAGATGATTTTGAAAAACTTACTTCATGGATGTTAGAAGAGTTTAGAAATAATGAAATTGTAATATCGCAAGTAGAGTTTTGTCCCCATGGTCCCAATGACAATTGTCTTTGTAGAAAACCTAAAAGTGGAATGATAGATAAAATACTAAAAAACTATGATATTGATTTAAAAAATTCATGGTTAGTAGGAGATAAATCTTCTGACATAGAATGTGCTCAACATGCTGGAATATCTAATACAATCCAAGTAAAATCAGGACATAAGTTTAAAAATGATGACTCAAAAGCAGACTATATTTGTGAAAGTATTAAGGATATAGATAAAATTATACAAACATAATATTTTTTTAGATAGAATAATTACACTTTGTAAAAAATATTGTTAGGATTTAATATGGTATTAACTCAAGAAGAGAAAGAAATAATAAATGATTCAATTAGAGATATCAAAGATTTTCCAAAAGAAGGGATTGTTTTTAAAGATATTACAACACTATTAAATAATAAAGAAGCATACCAAACTTTAATGAATCATTTAGAGCAAAGGTACAAATCCTATGATTTAGATTATGTTGCTGGAATAGATTCAAGGGGATTTATTTTTGGTGCAGCATTGGCAGATCGTTTAAAGGTTGGTTTTGTTCCAGTTAGAAAAAAAGGAAAACTTCCTAGTACTACTGTTTGCGAAAAATATGAATTAGAGTATGGTTTTGATGAGGTAGAAATTCACCTTGATGCTTTTCCAAAGAAAAATGCACGAGTTTTATTAATTGATGATTTAATAGCAACAGGTGGAACAGCAAATGCAGCTTCAAAACTTATTAAACATGTTAATGCTAATTTAGTTGAAGTATGTTTTTTATTAAATTTAACATTTTTAAAAGGTGCTAAAAAAGTTGAAGAACATGCACCTGTGTATTCAATATTAGAGATTTAAGAGAAGTAATTATGAAAGAAAATAAGATTTATATACCAAAAAAGAGTAAATTTGACCCAGATGAAAATGGACATTTTGGACAGTTTGGAGGAAGATATGTTCCTGAAACATTAATGCCTATTTTAAAAGAGCTTGAAGAAGAGTATAATAAATATAGATTTGATGAAGCTTTTTGGACTGAAGTTAACGATTTACTTAAAGATTATGTGGGAAGAGAAAATCCTTTATATTTAGCAAAAAATATTAGTGAAGAAATAGGTGCAAAAGTATATTTAAAAAGAGAAGATTTAAATCATACAGGTGCACACAAAGTTAATAATGTAATTGCTCAAGGACTACTAGCTAAGAAATTAGGAAAAACAAAAGTTATTGCAGAAACAGGTGCTGGACAACATGGTGTTGCTACAGCAACAATAGCAGCTTTATTAGGTTTAGAATGCACGGTTTTTATGGGTGCTAAAGATGTTGCTAGACAAGAATTAAATGTATTTAGAATGAAACTTCTTGGTGCAAAAGTTGTAGCAGTTGAGTCTGGAAGTAAAACTTTAAAAGATGCAATGAATGATGCTATTAGATATTGGGTAACAAATGCAAGGGATACTTTCTATATCATAGGAACTGTTGCAGGACCACATCCTTATCCTTTAATGGTTAGAGATTTTCAAGCAATTATTGGTTATGAGTCAAGAAAACAAATCTTAGAAAAAGAGGGAAAACTTCCTGATTATGTATTAGCCTGTATCGGTGGTGGATCAAATGCAATTGGAATGTTTTCACATTTTTTAGAAGATGAAGAAGTAACTTGTGTGGGAATTGAAGCAGGTGGTTTAGGACTTGATACAGATAAACATGGTTGTTCCCTAGAAAAAGGAAAACCTGGGATTTTACATGGACAATGTTCATATCTTTTACAAGATGAAAATGGACAAGTTTTAGAAGCCCATTCTATAAGTGCTGGACTTGATTATCCTGGAATTGGACCTGAACACTCTTTCCATAAGGATAATAAATCAGTTCAATATGATTCAGTAACTGATGATGAAGCTATGGATGCTTTTGTTTGGCTAAGCAGGAAAGAGGGAATTATTCCAGCTTTTGAATCTGCACATGCAATAGCATATCTAAAAAAAGCAAAAGAGAAGTTCCAAGGTAAGACTATTATTATAAGTCTTTCAGGTCGAGGTGATAAAGATATGGTGCAAGCCAAAGAAATTTTACACTTTGACTAACTAAGGCTAGGAATGAAAGAATTTTTAAGAAATAACGCAGGAAAAATACTTTTTGTAGTAGTAGCTTTATTTATAACTTTTTTAGGATATAGCCTTTATCAAGCACCTGTAGAGGGAATTGAAAATAGCTTTTTTTATCTTTTAAAAACTTATGGATATATAATTTTATTTGCTTGGAGTATTTTAGAAGGTGAGGCTGGTCTTATAATGGCTGGTCTTTTATCTCATACAGGCGATATGAATATGTATATGGCAATTTTTATTGCAGGACTTGGTGGCTTTGTTGGTGACCAAATCTATTTTTATACTGGAAGATTTAATAAATCTTATGTTCATAAAAAGTTTAAAGGTCAAAGAAGAAAATTTGCTTTAGCACATATCTTATTACAAAAGTATGGATGGCCAATTATTTTTGCCCAAAGATATATGTATGGTATGAGAACAATTATTCCCATCTCTATTGGACTAACAAGATATAGTGCAAAGACTTTTGCCTTTATAAATCTTATAAGTGCTTGGTGTTGGGCTGCAATTACTATTGTTCCTACTTGGTATTTTGGGGAAGAGATTTTAATTGTGTTAAAATGGTTAAAAGAACATTGGTATTATGCCTTACCATTCGCATTATTGATGGGTGGAAGTATAGTTTACTATTTCCATGTAATGACAAAGAAAAAGGAGAAATAAGTGAAATTAAATTTAATTGAAAAAAATATAAAAAAAGTAAATACTGATTTAGAGATTATAATTGTAGATTCTATTAAAAATTTAAAAGAAAAAGAGATTTTAGAAAATCTTGGTTTTGAAGCAAAAGATGAGGTATCAGTTTTACTTCCTGAATCAAAAAAGGTTTTTGTAGGTTGTGAAGCAAATGATTATGACTCTTTAGCAATAGCAATAGCAACAGCTGTTAAAAAATTTACTTCAACTAAATTTACAAGTGCAAAAGTAAAAGTTGAAAAAGATAGTGTTAAAGCTTTAGTTGAAGGTGCTATACTTGGAGCTTATAAGTTTGATAAATATAAGTCTGAAAAGAAAAAAGAGAAAGAAAAAGAGCTAAGCTTCTGTATTGAAAAAGTTACAAAAAATATTAAAAATAGTTTTGAAGAGTCTTTAGAAATTGCAAAAGCTGTAAATAAAACAAGAGATATGGTAAATACTACACCAGATGACTTTTATCCAGATGTTATGGCAAAAGAAGCAAAAGATATTGCAAAAGAAGCAAAACTAGAGTGTGTAATTCATGGTGAAAAATATTTAGAAAAAAATGGTATGAATGCAATGCTTAGTGTTGGTAGAGCATCAAGACATGAATCTAAACTTATTCATTTATCATATAAACCATCAAATGCTAAGAAAAAAATAGTATTAGTTGGTAAGGGGTTAACTTATGATTCAGGTGGACTATCTTTAAAACCAGCAGACTTTATGACAACTATGAAATCTGATAAAAGTGGTGGTTGTGCAGTTCTTGGTATTATGAGTGTTATTTCAAAACTACAACTTCCACTTGAAGTGCATGGTATTATTGGTGCTGTTGAAAATATGATAGGTGGAGATGCTTACAAACCTGATGATGTATTAAAAGCAAAAAATGGAACTACTATTGAAGTTAAAAATACAGATGCAGAAGGAAGACTTGTATTAGCTGATTGTTTATGTTATGCACAAGATGAAATTAAAGATATAGATTATCTTTTTGATTATGCAACATTAACTGGTGCTTGTGTAGTTGGAGTAGGGGAATATACTTCTGGTATCATGGGTAACAATAATGATTTAGCACAAGAAGTTGTAAATCATGCAACTAATGCAGGTGAATATGCTACTGTTTTACACTTCAATAGATTTTTAAAGAAAACTATAAAATCAGAAGTTGCAGACATAAATAATATTGCAAGCACTAGATATGGGGGGTCTATTACAGCTGGAATCTTCTTAGAAAAATTTATTGCAAAAGAAAATAAAGAAAAATGGGTTCACCATGATATAGCTGGACCCGCGTATGTAGAGAAAGCTTGGGGATATAATCCATTTGGTGGAAGTGGTGCAGGAGTTAGAATGACTCTTGAATTTTTAAAGAATATTAAATAATGTTATAGTATATTTTCAATAGGAGAAAAAATGATAGATATTGAGAAAAAGCCTAAGATTTTAGTTATTGGTGACTTAATGATTGATTCATACCTTATGGGATCTTGTGACAGAATAGCAACAGATGCTCCTATTCCTGTTGTTGATGTAACAAAAGAAGAGTCAGTTTTAGGTGGTGCAGGTAATGTTATTAGAAATCTAACTTCCTTGGGTGCGAAAGTTAGTGTTATGTCTGTTGTTGGTAATGATGATAATGCAAAACTTTTAAAACATCTTCTAGATGAGATTCAGACTAAATCTTTTTTGATTGAGCAAAAAGGAAGAAAAACCTCTAAAAAAACTAGAATTGTTGCAGGTAATTCTCAAGTATTTAGATTTGACCATGAAAGTAAAAACAATATCTCTTTTGATAATGTAAAAAGTCTTTACTCTAAATTAGTTGAAAAAATAAAAGCATATGATGCTATTTTGTTAGCTGATTATGGGAAAGGGGTTTTAACTAAAGACTTCACTGAAAAAATTATTGCATATGCAAATAAGAACAGTGTTAAAACAATAGTTGATCCATATGGAAGCGACTATACAAAATATAAAGGTGCAACTTTAATTATTCCAAATAAAGAAGAAGCACAAGCTGTAACAAACATAGAAATCTCTAATGATGATAAACTATTAGAAGCTTTAAAGGCTATTAAAAAAGAGTTTGATACAGAATATGCAATTATAACTTTAGCAGAAGAAGGAATTGCAGTACTTAAGGAAAATAAATTATCAGTAATGCCAACTGTTCCATTGGAAGTATTTGATGTGACAGGTTCAGGTGATACAGTATTAGCATCAATTGGATTTTCTTTGGGGTTAAATAACTCTATTTATGATTCAGTTGAATTTGCAAATTTGGCTACAGGTGTAGTATTAAGAAAAACTGGAACGGCTACAGTTTCGATAGAAGAAATTCAATCTGATCAAGTATATTTAGATAGAAAATTGATAGAAAAAAACTTAGCTTGTAAAGTTAAATAAAACTATATAGGAATTGACATGGAAAATAGTTATTCAGTATTATATGCAGAGGATGATGAGAACGTAAGGAAAAATTACGTTTTATATTTAGAGCAGTATTTCGATAAGATTTATGAAGCAAGTGATGGATTAGAGGCACTTAATCTATATAAAGATAAGAAGCCAAATATTTTACTTCTTGATATTACTATGCCACATTTAAATGGTTTAGAAGTAATTAAAAAAATTAGAGAAGTTGACCAAACTACACCAATCATTGTTTTAAGTGCACACTCTCACAAAGAGTATCTTTTTGAGGCTATTAAACTTAATCTTGTTGATTATTTAATTAAACCAATAAATAGAAATGAGTTTAAAGAGGTTATTGAAAACTCTTTTGAAAGATTAAAAAATGATACTGTAAATGATGAAGATAAAGTTGTAATTAACAATAAATGTTATTGGGATGCTAGATCTAGGATTTTATTCTTTAAAGATAAGATTGTAGATTTAACTAAAAATGAGAGAATTTTATTTGAATTATTATTAAATAAAAAAAATCAGATTGTAAAACCAGAAGAAATCTCTTCATATGTTTGGAATACTGAAAACAATGTAAATGATGCTAGTATTAGAAACTTGGTTAAAAGATTAAGAAAAAAACTACCTGTGGATATTATTGATAGTATTTATGGTAGTGGATATATTTTAAATTACTAATTAAATATCCTATATCTATAGAAGTAAACTCTTTTGATATAGGATAACTTTCAACCTTTTAAAATCATATACAACTAACCTTTTAAATTCATAATAATTATAATTTTATAAAAAATAACGTAAAAAGTAACGCAAGATAGATATAATTATTAAATATAAAAAAAGGTTTAGATTATGGATGAAAAAAGAACAATAAATTTATTTATATCTTTAATATGGATATTATTAGTAATTACATATGTTCCAGCAGCAGAAAAAGAGAAAAAATGGGAAGCCTATCTCGATGTGGAAGGAAAACTTGGAAGTCACCGACACTTAGCTGAAGGAGACTTCTTCCTCCCTTTAGTTCAAGATGACAACACCCTTTTATATACTGACATCCGATATAGACTGGACAATGAAAGCAGCCGTGAAGGAAACTTTGGCTTAGGTCTTCGAGAGATTTTACCCAGTGATTGGATTATTGGTGGGTACACTTATTATGATAGACGTAAAACTCCTTATGATAACTACTTTTCTCAAATAACTGCAGGTTTTGAAGTACTCTCAGTTGATTGGGATTTTCGTGCAAATGTTTATATTCCCATTGGGACAACAAGCCATTTAGAAGACACTTTAAGTTTAGTCGATTTTTCAGGTACCTCTATCATGTACTCTCAAGGAGAAGAGCGTTCCATGAAAGGGTATGATGCAGAGATTGGTTACAGACTACCTATTTTTGAAGCTCAAGATGAACAACAAATTCGAATTTATGCGGGTGGATTTCGTTTTTACGAAGATGATGTACAAAGTGTGCAAGGTCCACGAGGAAGAATCGATTTAACTTTCGATGAAGTGCCTTTTTTATGGGAAGGCTCACGACTCACTTTAGGAGCCGAGGTACAAAGAGACGATGTGCGAGGCAGACAGAGCTTCGCAACTTTGCGTATTCGTATTCCTTTTGGAAATCAAAAAGAAAAATCTGCTCCTATTCAAAAGCTCAGTGCCATTGAAAAACGTATGACCACTCCTATTATTCGTGACGTGGATATTGTCTCGCAAGCAGGTGTTTTTGATGCGCCTAAAGAAGTTACTGCTGATGCCAATGGAAACCGTATTAAATTTGTAAAAAGCGATTCAACAACAGGTGCAAATTTAACAACAACCATTGAAAGTGCAGGAGAAAACTCTACGGTTGTTTTAAATGGAGATTTCAGTGGTGTTGATTCATACACATCACTCAAAGAGGGACAAACTATTATTGGAGGTGGAAGTATGGGTATCACCACTCCAGCAGGAAAAAAAGTCTCTGTGCTTATTCCCAATGCATCCATAACAGGAAAAGGTGCGTATTTCGGAAATGCGAACACCTTCTTTAATATGGCAAATAACAGCAGTCTTATAGGTATATCCGCCAACCTGAATCATACTGATCCTGCATCAGGGACGAATATGTTTTATATAAATAATGTTAATAATGTCACTATCAAAGATAATAACTTCTCTTTGAGTGCATCAGATGGTACAAATTTTTACATGACTACCATCATTGATTCAACAAATGTTTATATTGGAAACAATACAATGAATATGAAAAGTGATGGAGATTTCTCATACTTTATGAACGTTTTAGGTCGTCAGAACAAGAATATTACTGTTGAAAAGAATGCTTACAATGTTTCAGGAACGGCCCTTCCCATTAGAACTTTCTATGTTTATAGAACAACCATTGAAAACTTAAAAGGTTCAGGCAATACAACTAATCTGAATGCTGCTCAAATGAGGACTTGGGATGGAGATTCAAGTATCATCAATGGAAGTATCAGTTTTACCAATGGGTTTACAGTAACGCTGCCATAGTTATATTTTATTATTATTGATTAGCATAAAGTATTTAAAAAAGTAACGATAAAAATAACGCAAGCTTAATATAATACTTAAATAAGAAAAAGAAAAAAGTTTTTCTAAGTTTAAGGATATATCATGAAATCAAATCACAACTATTCTTCACGTTTTAGAATCCTAAAAGGTGGAAAGATAAGCTTAGTAGTAAGTGCTTTATTAGGAAGTGTAACTCTAAGCTTTGCAGCTCCATCTGGAGGAGTAGTTACTTCAGGGTCTGCAACTATTTCTCAAAATGGAAATACAACCAATATAACCCAATCCACACAAAAGGCTAGTATAAACTGGAATAAGTTTAATATAGCCTCAAATGAAACAGTAAACTTCAATCAACCAAATGTAAATAGTATAACTCTAAATAGAGTAATAGGAAATGAAAGAAGTATTATAGATGGAGCACTTAATGCCAATGGTCAAGTATGGATACTAAACTCAAACGGAGTACTCTTTGGAAAAAATGCTTCAATAAATACTGCAGGATTGTTAGCTAGTACTAAAAATATCACAGATACAAACTTTCAAGCAGGTAACTATACTTTTACAGGAGATTCAACAGAATCTGTTATCAATGAAGGAAGTATAAAAATAAAAGATAATGGATATGTAATCTTAGCTTCAAATGAAGTAAGAAATAGTGGAACAATAGAAGCAGTAAAAGGAAGAGTACAATTAACAAGTGCAGATGAATATACAATAAACCTAAATGGTAACTCTTTAGTAGATTTAGTTGTAAATAAAGGAACCTTAGATGCACTAGTAGAAAACTCAGGAACTATACTTTCAGATGGTGGAGAGGTTTATCTTACAACACATGCAGTAGATGAACTATTAAGAGGTGTAGTAAATAATACAGGTATCATAGAAGCTAACTCTTTAGATGGTATTTCAGGACATGTAGAACTATATGCCCATGGAGGAACTGCAAATATAGCTGGAACTATAAAAGCTAAAGGTGGGTTTGTAGAGACTTCAGGAAAAGAGCTAAATGTATCTTCAACAACTTCAATAGAAACTTCAAAATGGCTTTTAGATCCAGTTAATATGACTATAGAATCTACAGGAGGAACTGACTTAAGTGGAGGAAGTGTAAGTGCCACAGCAATTCAAAGTGCTCTTTCTTCTGCTGATGTAGAACTTCAAGCAGATGAAGATATAACTGTAAATGAAAATATCACTTGGGGTGATGCTACAAAGCTTACACTAACAGCTGGTGATGAGATATATGTAAATGCAACTATAGAAAATACCAATAGTACTAATGGTGGAGTTTATTTTAATGCAGCAAATAACTATGATAAAGTTATCTTTAATAGCAATGGAAAAGTTATCATCAATAATATCAATCAACTTCAATGGATGAATACCGCTTTAAAAGGTAAGTATGAACTAGGTTCAAATATTGATGCAAGTGATACAAGAAATTGGAATAGTGATGGAAGTGGTGGTTACTATGGGTTTAAACAAATAGGTTTTTCTAGCCAATTCTTTGGAAACTTTGATGGTAAAGGCTATGTTATAGATGGTTTGTATATCAATAGAGGCTCTGAAAATGAAGTAGGATTATTTAGTTATGGAGTGGGAGGAAGTATTATATCCAATGTAGGACTAACCAATGTAGATATTACAGGAAAGGATTATGTTGGAGGATTAGTTGGGAATAATAATCCAACAATCCGAAACTCATATGTTACAGGGAGTGTAAGTGGAAATAGATATGTTGGAGGATTAGTTGGGTATTTTAGTGGTACAATTACAAACTCCTACACCGCGGTAACTGTAAATGGAAACGATTCTGTTGGGGGATTAGTTGGATATCTTGACGGAATTAGTGGGGGAAACATTACTAATTCATATGCTACAGGGGCTGTAAGTGGAAATACCGATACTGGAGGATTAGTTGGTGGTATTTTTGACACTGGTTATAGTATCTCAAACTCTTATTGGGATATAGACACCACAGGACAAGCCTCAAGTAGTGGTGGTGGCACAGGCTTAACCACAGTGCAGATACAACAACAAGCAAACTTTACAGGCTTTGACTTTACAAATACTTGGATAATCTATGAAGGACATACAAGACCTCTTTTAAGAACTTTTATGACAGAACTTACTGTAAAAGCAAATGATGCTACAAGAACTTATGATGGGACTACTTATAGTGGAAGTGGGGGTGTGACTTACTCAATTCCAACTTATGATAGCTCTTTATTACAAGGATCTCTTAACTACACTTCAAGTGATGATCTAAAAAATGCAGGAACTGCTACTATAGGTGTAGATGGGCTGTACTCTTCTCAGCATGGATATATCATAAGCTATGATACTGGTACTTTAATTACCAATAAAAAAGATATCACAGCAAACTACACAGCCGAAAATAAAATCTATGATGGAACAACAGATGCCATTGTAAATGGAACATTGGCTGGTATCATCTCAGGAGATACGGTAACTGTATCAAATACATCTGCTAATTTTACAGATAAAAATGCAGGTGAAAATAAAACTGTCAATATAGCAGGGATATCTATAAGTGGAACAGACTCTAGCAATTATTCTATTTCAAATACAAGTTCAGCAACTGCAGATATCACAAAAAGAGCCTTAAGCCTAGAAGCTACAAAAGATTATGATGGAACAGATGACCTTACAGGCTTTGTAAAGTTTGGAAATCTAGTAGGAAGTGAAACACTAGAGTATATAGGAGCAAAAGCAAATTCAAGTAATCCAACAGCAGAAAACTTTATAAAAGAGATTACATTGCAAGATGGAACAAACGGTGGACTAGCTAGTAACTATGAACTACCTTCACTTTTAGCATATTCAGCTAATAATAGTGTTCAAATAGGAGATATTCCTATAGAACCAACTACAACACCTGATTTAAATTCAATTATTAGTTCAATTACAAATAAAACAGTATTAACAAATAAAGATATAGATACTTTATTCAAAAGTGGAATAGATATAAAAACAATCTTTCAACAACTAAATACAAATGAACTAGCTCTTATTCCAGGTGTTGTTTTACAGATGTTAAATGGTGGAATAAATCTTCCCTTTGGAAGTAAACAACAGTTTAATTTCAATGATGAAAATGATGAAGAAAATAGAATCTAAGTAAGGAATATTATAAATGACAAAAACTACAACAGGACTAATTATATCTGCTATTGCAACACTTCATTTACAAGCTGTAGATGTACCAAACATTAGTGACGCACTTAAAGAGGTAAAACCTCCACAAATAGAAAAGAAGAAAGAAGTTCTTCCTCCACTTCAACAAGAGAGTGAGAAGTATAAAAAAAGTTTTGAAGATGGTAAAAAAGTATTTATTAAAAGCTATTTGATTAGTGGAAATACTCAAATAAGCACTAAAAAGCTACAAACTATTTTAAAGCCTTATGAAGGGAAAGATTTAAGCTTTAAAGAGATTCAAGAGATAGTAGCACTTATTAACAAAGTATATAGAGATGAAGGATATTTTGTGGCAAGAGCTTATATACCTACTCAAGATTTACAAGCACAAGATGGTGTACTTAAAATAGCAATTATAGAAGGGGAGTATGGAGAATTTAAACTAGAAAATAGTTCTTTAGTAAAAGACTCTATATTACAAGCCAAACTTGATATTGCAAAAAATAAACAAGTAATAGCCACAAAAGACTTAGAAAGATCACTGCTTTTAATCAATGATACTCCAGGAGTAAAAGTAAGTAGTACAAAAATTACTGCTGGAAAAGAAGTTGGTTCGAGTGATTTTATAATAGGTACTCAAGCGACTGAACCATACAACGGCTATGTTATTGGAGATAATTATGGTTCAGATTATACAGGTAAACACAGACTTATGGCAGGAGTGGATATCAACTCTCCTTTTAAAATAGGAGATAAGATATCTTTGTCTGCTTTGAGTTCTGAAAATATGGGTTTATTAAATGGAAGAGTAGGATATGGTTTTCCAATATATGACAATGGACTAAGGGGTGAAGTAAGCTATTCTAAAACTACTTATGAACTAGGAGATAAATATGAAAATCTTGATGCTTTAGGTCATGCTGATAGTTTTGTGGCTTTATTTACTTATCCAGTTATCCGTTCTAATGGTGAAAATCTAAACACATACTTAAGAACATCATATAATAAAATGAAAGATGAGATTCGTGCTATTTCATCAAATGTAGAAAAAAATACACTAGTTTCTAAACTTGGAGTTGACTATTTAAAAAACCATTTTATTTATGACAAGTATTCTCAAACAAAAATAGATACTTCACTTAGTTTTGGTAGATTAAACTTTAAAAACTCTGTTGATAAATCAGATGATGAAGAAGGAGCAAATACTAATGGAAACTTCTCAAAAATAAACATTGACATAGAAAATAATACTTTACTAAATGAGAAAATAAACTGGAAAAATAAACTTCAACTTCAATATGCTCTTGGAAATAAAAATTTAGATGGAAGTGAAGACTTAAGTTTAGGTGGAATCAATGGTGTAAAAGTATATCCTTCTGGCGAAGAGAGTGCTGAAAATGGATATATTTATAGCACTGAGTTAACTTATACTTTACCTTCATTTAATGGCCTAAATTCAAAAATTGGAATGTTTTACGATGTGGGAAGAGTATATATGAGTAGAAATGTCACAAATGAGAAAAGTAGAACTTTGCAAGATATTGGAGTGAGTTATAGTGCTTCTTATAAAAGATTTTTTATGAATACTCACTTAGCACACAAGCTTGGAGCTGCTGAAGTTACTAGCAAAAACGATTATAATACTAGAGTTATGTTACAACTTGGTATGACATTTTAATTCTTCTTAAAAAAAGAGACCTTTCTTTAAGGTTCTCTTGTTTTAAACATTTAAAATATAACCTTGACCTTTGATAGTTTGAATTTCTAAGTCAGGTATTTTTTTTCTTAGTCTAAAAAGTAGTTGTCTTCTATTTTCATCATAGGTCATACTCTCGTGCCATAAAATTAAATCTATATACTCATTTGACACTAAAGTGTTTTTATTTTGTATTAATAAATGTAAAAACTGTTCTTCTTTTTTTGTAAGTTTAATTTGTTTTGTATCTTTAAATAAGGTTTTGTTTTTTGAATCATAAATATAATTGTTTAAGTGAATTGGTTCAATTTTATCACTTAAACCAAAACGAAAAGAAGCAAGTTTTACTTCCCTTAGTAGGTGACTATCTAAATAAGGTTTAACAATATAGCCTGTAAAATCTACATTAGAAGCTTCTTCCAAAGTTGAGTCATCATGGTATGAGGTTAAAAATATCACGGGAACATTAAAGTTTTTTTGAATTAATTGAGCTGTTTGGATACCATTTAGTTCACCTTTAATATTTATATCAGCAATTATGAGATCAATATCATTGTGCAACATTACTTCAACTGCTTGTTCACTTTTGCTAGCAATTGCAACAACTTGATAACCTGCTAACTGCAAAGTTCTTTTCATTTTTTGTGCAGTTAACATCATATCTTCTATTATTAATATATTTATTTTTTTCATAAAAATATTTTACCACTGTAACGTTATATTTACCGTTATAAGTTAATCAAATTATTTTTTTTATGCTAAACTTTTAGAAAAAGAGTATTATGCGACTATTTTTCTTCCTATTTTTTTCTTTTTTAACTTTAAATGCAACAATTATTTTAGATAAAAAAGAAGTTATTAATCTATTAGAATATTCTGAAATTTACCATGATGTTGGAAATAAAGAAACAATTTTTTCAATCCTTTCAAAAGAAGATAAATTTGAAACAACAAAAAAAGAAGCAATAGATTATTGTAATCTTACTCCTGAGGGAGTGTGGCTAAAGTTTAAAATAAAAAATCCAAAAAATAAAACAATAAACAAGATATTAACAATAGATAATCTCTCTACTGAAAGAATAGATTTATATAAAATAAAAAATAAAAATGTAGTTTCAAAAAAAACAACTGGAATCTACCATCTTAAAAAATTTGATGGAACAATTGCTTTTAGCCTACCTATTTCAATAAAAGCAAATAGTACAGAAAGTTATTATTTAAACGTAAAAAATGAAAAACTCTCTTTGTGGTTTAAACCACAACTTTATGAGCCAAGAGAGTTTTATAGAAAAGATACTTTAAAACAAATTATGTGGGCACTCTTTTTTGGAGGAATATTTTCTTTAATTATATATAATATCTTTTTATTTGTATTTACAAGAGATAAAATATATTTATTCTATTTTTTATATTTAATTGCAACACTTATGCAAAGTCAATTTTCAATTTATGCTAAGTTTTATCTTTTTCCTATGGATAATGCAGACTTTGTAAGGAAAGATTTTTACTTTAATGTTTTTTATGTAAATGTTTTAGTTAGTTTCACTATGACTCTTTTTATCCGATATTTTTTAAATACAAGACTTTATCCAAAAATTGACTTATCTTTAAAGGTCTTAATTCTTATAATTCCAATTTATTTTATTTTACAAATTTTTGATACTTTTACTATTCCACAAGTTGTATTATTCCAATTTTTTACGCCTTATTATTTTTTATGGATTGGCTTTTATGCTCTTTATAAAAAGAATCCACAAGCTAAATTTTTCTTATTAGGTTGGAGTTTTGGTTTACTTGCTTGGTTATCTTTATTTTTCCAATTTATGGGAATATTCCCAGTTGAGTATATATATGATTATACTTTTGAAACTCTTATTATGGCAGAAGTTATTCTTTTTGCCATCTCTTTAGCTTATAGAATAAAGAATTTAGAAAAAAAGAAAAATGATTTAACAGTTGAACTTCTAAAAAAAGAAAAAACAGAGTCAAAACGTCTAGAGAGAATTGTAAAAATTCGTACAAAAGAGTTAAATAATGAGTTAAAACAAAATGAATTGTTATTAAAAGAGTTACATCATAGAGTAAAAAACAACATGCAGTTTATTACTTCTTTATATGCTTTAAAACTTAATGAAAATGCAGATAAAAAAATGGAAGAAAAACTACATGATGTTGAGAGAAAAATTCATGCAATGAGTATTGTTCATCAAATGCTTTATAATCAAAAAAATATTGAGAGTATAAATGCAAAAGTCTATTTTGAAAAAGTTATTGAAAATATAAGAGATAGTTTTGAATTAGAAAATATCTCTTTTAAATTAGATATAAATACTATTCTTGATATTGAAGAAGCTATTTATTGTGGTTTAATAGTAAATGAGTTGGTTACTAATGCTATAAAATATGCTTTTGATGGCAAAAAAGGTTGTATTTCTATTTCTTTAAATAACTATAAAAAAGGAATTTTATTAGAAGTTTCAGATAATGGAAAAGGGTTAATTAAATCAGATAAAATAACTTTTGGACAGATGATGGTTGAGTCTTTAGCAACTGAACAATTAGAAGGAGATCTTAATATAAAAGTAGAAAATGGAACACATATCTCTCTTTATTTTAAGAATAAAATTAGAAAAAGTATTAGTGAAAATAATGAGAACTAAATATAACACTTTATCTATTTTTTTGTGTTTATTGCCTATAATCTACTTTTAAAATATATGAACTATATTTATTGATTCAATAAATAAAAATATAAAACTTCGAAATAATAAAAGGAAATTAATGGGATTAGGTGTAGGTATAGTAGGGCTTCCAAATGTGGGTAAATCAACAACTTTTAATGCTTTAACAAAAGCACAAAATGCAGAGGCTCAAAATTATCCTTTCTGTACAATTGAACCAAATAAGGCTATTGTACCAGTACCAGATAAGAGATTAGATGAATTAGCAAAAATCGTTGACCCAAATAAAATCCAACACTCAACAATTGATTTTGTTGATATTGCTGGATTAGTTAGAGGTGCTAGTAAAGGTGAAGGTTTAGGAAACCAATTCTTATCAAATATTAGAGAAGTAGAAGTAATCTTACACATGGTTAGATGTTTTGATGATGGAAATATTACTCACGTAGAGGGTGATGTAAATCCTTTGAGAGATATTGAGATTATTGAGACTGAACTTATTTATGCTGATATTACTCAGTGTGAAAAGAAAATCGAAAAACTAAAAAAACAATCAAAAGGTTCTAAAGAAGCAGCAGCTATGTTAGTTGTAGCAGAGGCATTATTAAAACACTTAGAAGAACTTCAGCCTGTAAAAACTTTTGAAGATATTGAAAATGATTTATTTCTTCAAATGGATAAAGAGTTAAGATTTTTATCAAATAAAGATGTAATCTATGGTGCAAACATGGATGAAGACTCTTTAATGGAAGGTACAAATGAGTATGTAGATGCTTTAAGAGCTCATGCTAATGAAGTAAATGCAGATGTAATCACTCTTTGTGCTAAAATCGAAGAAGAGCTTGTTGGAATGGATGATAATGAAGCAAAAGAGCTTTTAACTGATTTAGGTGTTGCTGAATCTGGTTTAGAACAAATCATTCATAAAGCATTTGATAAGTTAGGTCTTCAATCATATTTTACTGCTGGAAAAGTAGAAGTTAGAGCTTGGACTATTAGAAAAGGTACAAAAGCTCCTCAAGCAGCAGCTGTTATTCATAATGACTTTGAAAAAGGATTTATTAAAGCAGAAGTTATCTCTTACGAGGATTTCGTGTCTTTAGGTGGAGAAGCTAAGTGTAAAGAGGCAGGAAAGCTAAGACTTGAAGGAAAAGAATACGTTGTTCAAGATGGTGATGTAATGCATTTCAGATTTAACACTTAATTTGATATAATTTTGTTACATAAAATAACCTTTGGTTGCAGGAGAATAAAAAATGACTGATACTATAATTGAGAAGATTGAAGCACTACCACCACTTCCTAAAACAGTTTTAGATATAGAAGAATTTAGACAAAAAAATGAAAAAGAGGCTTTTGAATTATTACAAATCATCGAAAAAGATGCTTTAATAATATCTACACTTTTAAAAGTTTCTAATTCAGCTATGTTTGGATTTAGAAGCAAAGTTGAAACAGCAAGTAAGGCTATTAATCTTTTAGGTATTAACTTTACGATATCTATTGCAATTGGTGGTACAGTTCAAAATCTTTTAAAGTCAAATTTATCAGCATATGGAATAAATAGTGATGATTTCATGAGAGCATCAAACCTAGCAACTACATTGGCTTCTCTTTGGTTAAATAAAGTATCTTTTGACTTAAAAGAGGAGTTAGTCCTTCCTGCACTATTACAAGAAGCAGGTAAGTTTGTTCTTGCCGATGTAATAGATAGTGAAGGAAAAACAGAAGAGTTTAAAGCTCTTTTATCTTCGGGGCATACAATTGCTCAAGCAGAAAAAGAGACTGTGGGTGTAACAACATCTCAAATTACTGCAAAAATCTTCAGACATTGGAAATTAAGTGAAAATCTTATTTCAGTTATTGAGCATGTAGATGATTTAGAGAAAAGTGATCCTGAGTGTAGATCAAAATCTGAAATCTTAGATGTAATTAAAACAATTTGTAATGTAATTGATCCAATGAGTGTTGAAAATATTGAAAAAGGTATTTCAAAAGCAAATAGTTATGGATTAGATATAAAGAGTTTAAAACAAGCTATTGAAAAACTAGAAGATAGATTATTAGACGAATAGTCTTTTATAAACCTTGAAGTAGAATATTCCATAAATATTCTATTTCACTATCATTAAAAAGTATTAAATTTTTATTTAAATATAACTCTTCCATCTTTTTCTTATCAAATTTTCTGCTATAACTACAGGTACTATGTGTAGGTACAAAACTTCTAACAAGTGAAAAATTTTTTGTAATTTTTGATTCACATAAAAAACATTCAAAATCTGGATGAAGTCTTCCTTCATAATCTAAAAGTTCAAGATAGTTATTACAAATAGCTCTTTTAGGGTTTTGTTTAATCATTTCGTGGACAAGCTTATCTAAAAGATTAAAATAAAAATCATCAATTATTTCTACATCTCTTAAATGGGGATGAAACAGTTTTATAAACCTTTGCCAACAATAAAGTTTTTCAGTATCAAATATCCATTGAAACCCTAATTGAATAACATCTTTAAGTCTTGGAATAGTACTTTTTATATTTGTTTCAAGCTCAAAGTCTATTTTATATCCAATATTAATATTAGAATGTCTTGCCCCATAAAATCTATAACATGTATAAACATGGTTTTCAGTTAATATTGTAACTATTAAGTCATCATCTCTGACTTTTTTTATATCTATTATATAGCCTTGCATTCTCTTCTTTTTATTAAAATTGAAAAAAATTATATCAAACATAAAATAGATATTTGCTTCAAATAATTATTATGTTAGAATAAACCAAAATTTTTTAAAATTGAAAAGGGACATTGATGGATTTTAATAATGTAAGTATTGCTAAAGAAGCAAATATCTTATTTGATGGAAACATTACTAGTAGAAGTATTACATTTGAAGATGGAAGCAAAAAGACTTTAGGAATTATGTTACCTGGTGAATATGAATTAAATACAGTAAATAAAGCAACAATTGATATTAATTCGGGAGTTGTAGAAGTTATGTTACCAGCAGAAGACTGGGTTGAATATGTAGCACCTGCAACTATTAAGATTGCTCAAAACTCAAAATATAAATTAAAAGTTACATCTTTAGTAGATTATTGTTGTTCTTTTGAAAGAGTTTAAGTAGAAAAGAAAAGGCTTAGTCCTTTTCTATTTCTTCATCCCAAAGAATAGAGACTCCATACTCATAATCAGGGATTACATATTTAAAGTATTCACCTGTACCTCTTTTTCCATGAAGCCTAATTATTGTTTGTTCATCTTGAAGTAGTTTTTTCATTTCATATTCTGAAAAAGAACGTTTATTCCATCTTAAAAATGCATTTGAATATACTCTAAATCTACAAGTTGAATCAGCAGTAAAAACATATTGTTCACTTTCGTCATACTCTTTTTTAGCATTCTCACAAGAGTAAAGTTTAATGTTTTTACCTTTTACATTTATTTTCTTTGATAAAACACTACCTTCACAATAAGGACACTTGCCAAGTATCATTAAAAACCTTTTTTATTTGTATATTAACAAAAAAGATTTAAGGGATTAAAATAGTTGGCAAAATGCAATATTAATCTTTAAATACTGAAAGAATAAGCTCTTTTAACTCACTTTTCATCTCATCATTCATGTGTTTTTTATTTGTATATATATAAAAAGGAACAGTATTTCTCATAGATTGTTTTAATCTTTTTCTTAAAGTAGAAATTTCATCAAGACTTATTAAGTTTTCTCCATCATATAAAGAGAAATCTCTTTCAATACCTATTTTAAAAGATACTGTTTGGTATGTGAAAAATAACTCTTCTTCTTTCTCTTCCCACTTTTTAATAAATAAATCAAGTAAATTTTGAAGTTTAAATAGTTTTTTAGAAGTTATATAACCAAAGCTTTCTCTAAATTGATATCTTTCAACAGTTGAAAAACCTAATACTTTATAAAACTCATTTAGATTTTTCCATGGACTTCTAAAGAATCTTTTTCCAAATAAAACTTCTTCAAAACAATACTTATATTTCTTTTCTATATGAGATAAAGATTCTTTATTTTTTAGTGAAAAATATTCATTTTTAAATAATGAGATTAACCAATTCTCATCTAAAACAGAAATAATATCAAGCCTTTTATCACTATCTTTTTCTTTTTGAAAATTCCAAAGCATAGAAATAGAGTTTAAAGGATCAGCTTCTGTATCATTTTTGTCAAACCATTTTGAAGAAAGAAATTGAACTACATTTTCAAGTAAAGCATCTGTTTTTGCTATACCATGATTGTAAATTACTTTTTTATATAGATTAAATCTCATTTCTAGCATGTGTTCTATATCAATTAAACCCATATCAAAAAAGCTTAAAAAGTATGAGTCGTTTTCTTTTACAAGTACTGCTTGTTTTGTAATTCTAATATGGTCTAAAGGACCTGTAATATAACCACTTGCAAGCATGTCTCTATTTATATAATCAAGTCTATCTGCATCAACAGTTGAATCAATTATTTTATGAATTGTAGAAAAATCAAAATTTTTGTAAACTTTGTCTTCTAAAATATATAAACATAAAGTTTTAATAAGTTTTAATAACTCTTTTTCTTCATTATCTTTTATAAAATCAAAAATCTCAAACTCAAATAGAAGCTTCACAAGATCTTTTCCAATAGCTTCATGTAAAACTAAAGTAGAATCTTTTGTTATAGTTTCATATAAAGAGATAAATTCTAACTCTTTTTCTTCAAAAGTCTGTTTTTTTAGTAAATCAGTGTATATCTTTTTTAATGCATATTCCACTTGATGAGAAAAGGGTAAATGTCCAACATCATGCATAAGTCCTGCTATTCTAATAGTTTGTAAAAGTATTATATAAACAGCTCTATCTTTTTTATTTTTTGTTGGAATAGTGAATTCATATAAAGCTTTATTATCAAAATAACTTAAATCATCAAGATTGATATTTAGTTTTTGTTCTTTAACAATTGCTTTTATAACTTTTTTCAAGTCTTTCAGAAACTGATTTTTTGTCTCTTTATTTGCATTTAGTAAAGCATTTTTAAAAATAAATGAACTTAAATGCATGGTCCCTAAAGAGTGAATAAATCTTTTAGTAGTAATTGAAGGATATGAAAAATAGGCTAAAGCATTTTGAGTAATAAACTGTAGCCTATTTAAAATTTTTGTTTGTAAAATTTTATCTTCTAATTTTGTATATGCGATGTGATTATATATTGTATCATTAACTAATCTATTTTGGATTTTGATTCCTTTCAAATATTCTTTCAGTAAATTCGGCAAATTTACCACGTACTGCTTTTTCTAACTCTATTGCAAACATATTTATTTCATCATGTTCGTGTCTTGTTTGTTTTAATAAAGTAGTAAGTCCGTTATTATATTTATTTAAATATAAATTATCGATTTGTCTATTTGAACCAATAATAACTGCCATACAAGATTCATCAAGCCTACTTAGTATTAATTGTGTTGTTTTTTCTGATGAATTCTGCCATTCATCCATAATAACAATTGCACTAGAAAGTGTTCTACCTCTAGCTTCTCCTGGCCAAAGTGTTTCAATACAGTATTTTGAAGTAAGTTCAGAAATTTTTGATTCAATGGATTCTTTATTTTCTCTACTTTCACTTTTTTTAAGATGTTTTTTTGCAATAAACTCTAAGGTATCTTGTAATGCCATATTATAAATTCTAAATTTTTCATCATTTCCAGCTAAATAACCTATATCAGCACCTTTATCAAGTGATTCTATAGAGTTTCTAACATAAACAATTTTATCATAGTGCCCTAAATCGATTAATCTCATAGCACTTACCATTGACATTAATGTTTTTCCAGAACCAGCTTTTGCGTCAATTACAAGTAATTCAAACATATCTGAAAGAATTGCTTTCATAAATAGTTTTTGTTTTAAGTTTACAGGTTTTACTTGTAAAGATTTAAAATCTGATTCTGTTAAAAGGTTTATTCTTTCATTAATGATAATTCCATGGCAAGAGTTTCCATCTTCACTTTCAAAAATATAAGAGAAGTTTTCTTTTAAATACTCTTTGTCATATTCTTTTATTTGAGCTTGATCTAATGAATTAAAAAGTGATGAATCAACTTTTATTGTTTTTACAAATCTAAAATCAGGAACTGTAGATTTATCATCATGTAAAGTTTCTGATTTTATACCTTTAAATAAGGCAAAAGTTCTTGCATAAACATCTAATGATAAGAAAATAGTTTGACTTCCTTTATAGTAGTCTTGAGCAATTGCAGCGACTTCTATAATTCTTTTATCATTACTTTCACTTAGGTGAGTTTGTTCTATTTCAGATTCATATTTATCTTTTGAGATTATATGTAAAGTAAGTTCATCGTTGAAAAGCTTTACAACTTTGAAACCTAATTTGTAATCAACTTCTTTAATTTTCATTTTTGCTAAAAGTCTAGCAAACTCTCTAGAATAAAATCCAAGTTCATTAGTAAGCTTCTTTTTATCCTCAAGCTCTAATAGTACAGTTTCAGGGATTACAATAGTATTTGTGCTATTGTCAGATATTCTATTTAAGTTTTGCACATTTTGCAAAATAATATTTGTGTCTAATACATATACTTTATCTTTCATAGAATAATTATAACATGTAATAGTTGCAAGTTAATAACAGTTTGTATATTAATTATCCCTTGGAAGTTTTATTGTGAAACAAGCACCTTTATAATCAATATCATTATAGTTGTACTCTTTATTTTCTAGAAGAATTTCACCTTGCATATTTTTTCTAATAATTTCTTGACTCATATATAAACCAATACCTGTACCTTGGGATTTGTGTTTTGTAGTAAAATAAGGTTCAAATACTCTATTTAGGATATTTTCAGGTACACCACCTGCATTGTCTTTTATAGAAATAGTTATATATTTTTTCTTTTTTACTACATCAATAAATATAACTTTTTCAACATCTAAATCTTTTTTTACTAATTCATCTCTAGCGTTATTTAAGATATTTATAATTACTTGAATAAACTCATTTTCTAGATTCTTAATCTCTCCATCAGCATTATTTCTAATAATTTTAATATTCTTATTGTGAAATTGTACGTAAACAAGAGCTAAGGCTTTATCTAAAGCTTCTTGAATAGAGAAAACCTCTTTTTTCTTATCTGTTTTAAAAAAGTTTCTAAAGTCATCAATAGTTTTAGAAAGAAATTGAGCGGAGTTATTTATTCCATCAAGGCTTTCAAGTAAAAACTTATCATCTAAAATATCCATCTCTTTTTGTAGTTTTAATCCTGTTGCAGTAGTAGAAATAGTTGATAATGGTTGTCTCCATTGATGGGCGATATTTCCAATCATTTCACCCATTGCAGCCATTTTTGATTGTTGGGCTAAAATGTTTTGTTGTTTAGTGTTTTCTACTAGGTGTTCTCTTATATCTCTTTTATATCTTCTAAACTTTTTCTGTAGTAATTTTGAAAAATAGATTGAACTTAGTAATAAAAGGATTAATAAAAATATAGATATTTCAAGAGTGCTTTTCAAACTTTTATGGTATTCATTATCTATCTCTTCTTTTTTCTTTTTGATAGCTTCTTTTAAATCATCTTCATAAAAACCTGTACCAATTAACCATTGCCAATCTTGTAAACCTTTTACAAAACTGATTTTTTTTATTGATTTAGCTCCATCTGGTTTTATAAATTGTGTATATTCATAAAAACCTGAACCATTTTTTGATATTTCAATTAAATCTTTTGTAACTTTTTTTATTTCTTTTGTATCATTATTTGTAATTGCATTTTTGCCAATGTACTCTTTTTTTATGTGACTTAAATAAATAGAATCATAGTTAACTACAAAAATATAACCATTTTTCCCAAACTGTAAGTTTTTGATATATTTTAGAACTTTGTCCTTCACTTCTTTTTCATAATCTTCAATATACTCACCAGTTCCTATAAACCAATCAAAAGGTTTAAAGTTTTTGATATATCCTAATTTTTCTCTCATTACATCTTTTTTGTTAGGGTTATACCAATACCAAGAATAAAAAGTTGACTCTTTTTTAGATAAAAGTTCTTTCATCTCTTGGATGATAAAAGTTCCTTTTGAATCTTGATGGTTTATAAAATTAGTTCCTTCTAATTCTTCATTATGAGGTAAAAGAAGGTTTTTGCCTGATTTTTCATATATAAAATAGTATCCTCTTCCTTTATTAAAACGAACATCTCTTAGGGCATCAATAATAAGTTTTTTTATTAGTTCAGGACTTTTGTCTTTATTTCTTTTGTAAATAGATTTTGCAATAGAGTGAGCATTATCAACTGCTCCTTTAATAGAGTGCCTTAGTTCTTTTTTTGTGTAATCTCTTTCTTTTTCAATAAAGTTATAAATTGAGTTAACTCTGGTTTTGATAAGGCTTTTGTTTTTTTCTATGTATTCTTGAGTAATTTTATTTTTTTCTTTTTCAAAAGTATTATTTCTTGTAGTAAATTGGTATAGAATAATAATTAGTGATACAATAATAATAAAAAAAGAAGGTGCATATTTAATTATTTTTAAAAATTGTTTTTCATTTTCGAATATCATATTTTACAACCTATTGAATGTCATAAATTATAACTATTCTGTAGTTAAACTTTGATATACTTTTACTAAGAAATGGAGAAAAATGAAAAAAAACTTTAGTAAAAAATCATTATTAGAAATTTATGCTTATTTTAATAATAAAAAAAATGAAAAAATAATAAAGATTATAGTTTTAAATCCAGATATTAGTTCAAATGCTTATGCAGGAGAAAAAATAGTTATCAAAAATGAAGAGTATGTATATAGGTCTTACAAATCATGGGTAGATTTAGCTCAAACTTTTTATTTTAAGATGTTAACTCCAAAATTAATAGATGATAATTTCATAGAACTAAACTTTATAAAACTTGAAGATAAAACTTTTCATGCAAGCAAAGAAGTTGAAGAAAAATATGGAAGTGAATCTTTATTTTCAAAGATAAATAAAAATGAAGAGCCAGAATTCTTTCATAGTTTTTTACAAGCATTAAAAAACTCTAAAATAAATAAAAGAAAAAGAGTTTTAAATCTTGGTGTTAATAATGCAGAAGAGTTTGAACTTATAAGAGACTCCTTTAGTGAAGAGTTTGATGATATTGAATTTGTAGGCATTGACTATTGTTCTTCAGCAATTGAAATTGCTAAAAAAAAGTTTCAAAATAATAAAAATGTAAGCTTTTATGCCCATGATATAAATATCTTAGATGAGTTAAATTTAGGTAAATTTGATATGATAATTTCAATTGGTACTTTGCAAAGTTCTAATTTAGATTTTAATGCTATTTTTATGCACATTGTTCAAAACTATTTAGAAAAAACTGGTGCATTAATTTTAGGCTTTCCTAATTGTAGATGGTTGGGTGGAGAGGTTATTTATGGAGCGAAGGCTCCAAACTATAGTTTTAGTGAGCAGTCTTTACTTTATAAAGATGCTTATTTTTGTAAAAAATATTTACAACAAAAGAAATTTAGAGTAACTCTTACAGGTAAGTATTATACGATGTTAACAGCTACTTCAATTAGAGCAAAATAAAAATATGTTTTCTAATAGAGTTTTATTTACACAGACTTTACACAAGAAAATTATAAAATACAAAAAAATATAGGATTAGTTAAATAATGAATAAAGTAAATTCAAGTCTTGTTCTTTTAATGTTTGTGGTAGCTTCTGTTGCTACTTTGGGCTCACTGTTTTTTAGTGAAGTTATGGAGTTTGTTCCTTGTAGTATGTGTTGGTATCAAAGAATTTTTATGTACCCTTTAGTTTTAATATTCTTAGTTAATCTTTTATATCCTGATGATAAACTATTTAAGTACTCAGCACCACTTGTTTTTGTAGGTTTAGGTTTTGCTATTTATCATAATTTACTAATGTGGGGAATTATTCCAGAAAGTGCAGTACCTTGTAAACAAGGTGTTCCTTGTTCAACAGAGTATTTTGAATATTTTGGTTTTATTAATATTCCATTTTTATCATTAGTTGCATATGGATTAATTGCAATATTACTATTAAGTTTTAAAAAAAGTAGAGCATAAAGGAGAAATTAGTATATGAAGAAACTATCTTTAATATTTATATCTGCATTAGCAGTATTAGTTTTTGCAGGCTGTAATTCAAATGATGAAGCAGCAAAAGTTATAGAAGATAATACAAGTTTTGAAGAACTAAAAAAACAAAGTAATAAAACATATAAGTTAAAAACAACAGATGGTAAAACAATTACCTTAACAGTTGAAAATGATGTATTGACATCTGAACAATTAAAAGGAAAATATGTATTACTTAATTTCTGGGCAACATGGTGTCCTCCTTGTATTAAAGAGATGCCTGTATTTAATAAGTTATATGATAAGTATCAAGATAAGTTTGAGCTAATTGGGATTTTATTTGAAAAAGATAAAGATTTAGAAGAGTTAGCTTTATTTATGGAAGAGCATAATATTAAATTTCCCGTTGTTACAGGAGATGAAAACTTTAGAATGGCAAAAGCTTTTGATGATGTAAATAAAATTCCTGAATCTTTTCTTTATGGAACTGATGGAAGATTTTTAAAAAAATATATAGGTGAAGTTGGAGAAAAGGACTTAGAAAGCTATCTTAGTAAATAGTTTATGAAGTTTATTTTAGTATACTAATAATTATTTTTTACACTTAAAGGACAATATACTATGAGTGACTTCTTAAATCTTATAAAAGAATCAAACTATAATTTATTAGAAATTTATAAACAAGCTCCCAATGAAACTTTAATAGTAGTTGCAGTGTTATTAGCTTTAATAGCACTTGCATACTTTTTTATAAACCATACTATAAAAAAATCAATTGTTTTAAAAGAGTTAGCAAAAGTTGATGAAATAAATACTTTTGATGAACTAAATGCAAAACTTGTGCTTTTTGTTAATGAAGTACCAAAAAGAGGTGAGGTTGTAGCAAAAGCCCTAGATGAAAATAAAGACAAGATATTATTTAGATCATTAAAAATACTTTCAGGTTTTTCTATTAAAGATAAAATTAAAAAGTATCAAACTATTAGTAAAAGATTTAAACAACTATCAGATAGTACGTCAAAATACAATAACAACAAACTAACTTCTTTTTTTAAAAACAAGTCTTTACTACTTATAAATAATCATCTAGCTAAAGATATCGATGATTATGCTTCTACAATACATTTTTGTGAAGCTGAGGTAGAAAATGTAAATGCAATTGTTCAATATGCTAATAAGCAAAACTCTCCATGGCAGATTTTAGATGTATTATTTAAAAATTTAAATAGCTTCTCTTTTTCTTATAATCTAGAACTTTACAAATTCACTGAAAAACTTGATAAAAAGAATTCTAAACAAGTATATGATTATTGTACAGAAAAGATTAAAAATATTTTTACAAGTGGTAAAAATGAGGTATCAGTTAATATTTTAGAGTATCTTTATGAAAAAGATGAGAAAGAAAAAGTATATGAATATATAAAAACTTTAACTAAAGTTTCTTACTTACAATATTTATATAAAGTATTATTTGATAATAAGGATGATTTACATTTAGACCTTGCATTTATTGCGAACCCTACAAAGATTAAAAATGAGTATAAAGAGTATATAGATAACTCATTAACTACAAATTGGCGAGATAAAGAACATATAGAGTTTGTTTCAAAATCACCTGGTGTTTTAGAGGTTTTAGGTCATACAGAATTTAGAAGCTTAATTGAAAGAGTTGATAGAATTAAAACTGATATTGAAAATAATAAAAAAATTGAAGAGGCTTTAACTATTGCAAAAAGAGCAGAATCTATAGCAATAGAAGCAAAATCTTTTAATCAAGCAGGCTCTAAAAAGAAAAAAGAGAAACCAGTATTTCAGCCAAAAGTTGATTAGGAGTATTTTTGGAAGTTTTACTTGTTATTATAGGTTTAGCTCTTATCGCTTTTTTAGTATTCCTTTTAGGAAATAATACAAAACAAAAAGAGTATCGTTCAAGTACTTTAAAAAAAGAAGAACTTATTCAAAAGTATGAAGATGAGATGAAAACTATAATTGAAAAGTATAAAGATGATCCTGATACTTTAACTATAAAAAAAATAGAGTATCTAAAAAAAGCAAGTAATAAAATCCACAATAATATATTTTTTAGTGATAGTGAAGCAAAAGCCTTAGTTCAAAGGCTTGCTTCTTTATAGTTTAAAATTCAGCGCTAGCTACCCAGTTATCTGGTTCTTCTAAAAATAAAACAATCTCTTCTAATACTTTTTTGTGTTTTGTCTCTTCGTGAGCTATCTCAATAAAGATTTGTCTTTCTTCTTCATCTTCAATATCTTTAGATTTTTCAATATAAAAGTCATGTGATATTTCTTCTCTTTTGATTGCATCTTTGTAGTAGTTTATTTGCTTTTCATCAAAATTTACATTGTTTTTTTCATTTGAAAGGGTTTCAAAAATGGTTTTAGTATCGGTAATAAGATTTAAATTATCAATATCTAATTTTTCTTTTTTCATCATACTTTTAAAGATATTGTAATGTTTTACTTCTTCATCTGCAAGCATAGTAAAAATTCTTTTTAATCCAGCATTTGGAGACATGTTAGCCATTTCTCTATAATAAGATTCACCTTCTTTTTCTACTTTCATTGCATACTCATAGACATTCATTTTCTTCTCCTTTATGCGTAACAATTAGTGTTACTATAATATCTAACAAAGAAAATAAAGTCAATGAAATATAAAGTTTTAATTATAAGGTTGACTAATAGGTGGAAAACTTTCAAAAGATTTTTTTATTGCACTATGAATTGATGCTTTATATTTTGAAGTTTGTGATGGTGCTGCAAATTGGATAAAATCTTCAGACCACTCTATCGTTTTTTCTCTTTTATAAACAAAAGCAACATTTTTATTTAGTTCATCTTTACATCTTCTATAAATAGTTTGTGCATAGTTATTAATATAAATAAACTCTTTTGGATTTATTTTTTCTCCCCAAGCAAAAAATACAAATTTTCCTTTTGGAATAATATTTTTACAATCTAAATACATGATATCTCTATCAAATTCTGTATTTTGTTGTGAATAATAAATCTCTAAGTCTTGGTCAAACTTCATAAGTAAAGAAGAGGCATCTATGTTTTTTTCCATTAGATTAAATAAGTTTACTATTTCTACAAGTTTACCTTCAAATTGATTTCCCATAGCATGTTTAAATAAAGTGATATAATCTTCACATTTTAATTCTATCATCTCATCATATTGGTCAAAATCTTGGTCTAATAAATATTTATTAGAATCATATCCTACAGGTGTAACAAGAGGGCTATAAAGAATAATTGTTCCAACTATATTTTTCTTTTTATCTTTATTTGTTTTTATTAGTTGTTTTAATTGCTTAGCATCAATTTGCTCATCTTCTTTGTTAAAATATAAGTAGCTAGAAGTTAAAAATACTTCTTCATATTTAGTTTCTAAAGTTCCAAAATATTGCATAAAAATCCTTGTATTAGTGATGAAATAGTATCAAAATAAAGCTCAGACTTAGGTAAAATAGCAATAAAGCTTAAATAAGACTAAAATACTCCTATTTGTTTTAGAGTGTGATTTTTAGTTAAGGGTAGTTTGATAAGATTTCAATACATTAAAAAATTTTGATGTAAACTACACAGCCAAATTTAATGAGAGTTAGCATTTTATTATTCTTCTCCTTCGCTAATGCTACTCTCATTAATATATTTAAAACCCAATCTTTTTATAGTATAATCCATTTTTTAATTATTAGGATAACTTATGCGATATGAAAATATGAACTCTTTTATTGTAATGGATATAGTTAGAGATGCTTTAAAATATGAAGATACGATACATTTTGAAATAGGGCAACCTGATTTAAATCCAAACCCAAAGGTAAAAGAGGCATTAAAGCAAGCTGTTGATGAAAATAGATTTTCTTATACAGAAAGTTTAGGTCTAAAAAGTTTACGTGATAAAATAGTAGCTCATTATAAAAAAGAGTATGATGTAAATATTGATTCTTCTCAAGTATTACTTACTCCTGGAACATCAGGAGCATTTTTAATAGCTTATACCTTAACCTTAAAACAAAATGGAAAACTAGGTCTTAGTGATCCTTCTTATCCTTGTTATAAAAACTTTGCAAATATGCTTGATATTGAGCCTATTTTTATGAATATTGATAAATCCTGTGATTATGAGTTAAAAGTAGAGCATTTAGTAAAAGAAAAACTAGATACATTACAAATTTCATCTCCTTGTAATCCAACTGGAAATATTTATGGAAATAAAAATTTAAAAGAGTTAATTGAGTATTGCGATAAAAATAGTATCTCTTTTATTTCAGATGAGTTATATCATGGTTTAGTTTATGAAAAAGATGCTTCTACTGCTTTACAGTTTAGTGATAATGTATTTGTAGTTAATGGTTTTTCTAAATACTATTGTATGCCAGGACTTAGACTTGGTTGGATTATTGTTCCTAAAAATCTAGTAAGGCAAGCAGAAATTATAGCTCAAAATATTTTTATTTCTGCTCCTACACTTTCTCAATATGCAGCATTAGAAGCCTTTGATTATAAATATTTAGAAAATATTAAAAACAGTTTTAAAAAAAGACGTGATTATCTGTATAAAGAGTTAAATGAAATTTTTAGCGTAGATGCAAAGCCTGATGGAGCTTTTTATCTTTGGGTTGATGTTTCAAAATATACAAATGATAGTTTCTCTTTTGCAAAAGAACTTTTAGAAAATATTCATATAGCAACAACTCCTGGAAAAGATTTTGGTGCTAATCAAACTAATAAATATTTGAGATTTGCTTATACAAGAGATATAGAGCATATGAAAGAAGGAATTAAAAGATTAAAAGAGTATTTACAAAGTAGATAAAAGTTCTTTTAATTCATCAAGTTTTTTAATATGATAATTGGCTTTTGAAAAGTCATGACTTTTTGTAAACTCATTATAAACTATAGCACAATCAATGCCTGCATTGTATGCTGAAGTAAGACCTCTTTGCGAGTCTTCAACTACTAAAGTTTCTCCTTTTTTTGCATTAAATTTTTTAAGTCCTGCAAGATATGGGTCAGGGGCTGGTTTTGCTTTTGTGTATTCTTCAACACAAAGAGTAAAATCCATAAAGTCAACTATACCTCTATTTTTATGAATTAAATCAAAATCAACCCTTCTAGAAGTAGTAATAATAGCCATTTTGTATTTTTGTGATAACTCTTTTAACAAAGGTTTTACCCCTTTGATTTCAATATCTTTAGTTGTAAGAAACTCTTGATAATATTCGTCTCTTTTTTCTCTTTGTCTATCAACTACTTCTTTTGAAAATCCTTCAGCAAATGCAACTTCCCAAGCTGTACCACCTCTAGCCATGATTTCTAAGTAAGTATTTAATTCAAGTGTTAAGTTTAACTCTTTTAGTGCTTTAACGTTAGCTTCATAATACCATTTTTCTGTTTCTACTAAAACGCCATCATTATCAAAAAGAATAAATTTCTTTTTATTTGTCATCATACTCTTCAAACTCTTCATCATAGAAGCATCCAAGTTGACAGTGAGTAACTTTTATATCTGAGTTATTGATTGTTGAGCCTACTTTTCTTAGACTTGCGCCTTTATCTCTTGCTGTGTACCAAGCTATTTCACAATCTATTTTTTTATCTTGCACAAAGTTTCTTGAAAGTTTGTCATATATATTGTCATCAAGTTCAGAAAAAGATATTTTTCCAAATACTCCTAATTCGCAGTTTGTAATTTTTATATTCATTGACTTTGTAACTTGTGCCATATCTTTAGGTTTCATACCTATTAGTCTTGCAACTTTAAAAGCTTTTAGACAAGATAATTTACCTTCTTCATCAAGATTTGTTAATAGTAATTCTCTTTGAATATTGTCAAGTTTTTTCATTAAGTTATATTGCCTTAAAATTTTTTGAAATTATATAATTATATCATAACATACATGTAGCAAATGTGATACTTTTGTACAATTTTTGAAATATTTAAAAAAAAAAGCAGAGCAAGGAGAAAGCTCTGCTTTTAAGGAGATTGTTTTATTCGCAAAAATGCTATGAGTAGGTTCGCTGCTACTCATTGCTTAATAAAATTATAATAGTTAAGTATTAATGAGCAGTAACAAAAAATTAACAGTTTGTTAATGCTTTTAAAATCTCCCATTTACTCTTTGGGGGTTCATAATTAATAAACCCTTTATAAATCTCCTTTATATCATCACTTACTATAATTGAATCGAAATGTTCTTTTAGCATAAAACCTTCATTTACAGCTGTTTGTAAAAATGCTAATAAATTATCATAATATCCATTTATATTAAAAAAAGCACAAGGTTTTTGTGTATATCCTACTTGAATAGAAGTTAATATTTCAGAAATCTCTTCTAAAGTACCACATCCTCCAGGAAAGGCTATAAAAGCATCTGAAAGTTCTTCCATTTGGGCTTTTCTTTCTCTCATATTATTTACTTTAATAAGATTTGAAAGTTTTTCATTTTCTAACTCTTTTGTTGCAAGGTCATGGGTTATTACTCCATATACAGAAATATTTTGTTTTAATGCATAGTTTGAAATAATTCCCATAAGACCAGCTTTACTTCCTCCATAAACTATAGAGCAGTTTTGTTTGGCTAAATAATCAACCATTTGTAAAGCTGTAGTTCTATATATCTCATTTTTACCAAAATTTGAGCCACAATATATTGCAATATTCATTTAGTGGCTATTCCTAGGTTCTTTGTTACCATAAGGCTTTGTAAGAATTAATAATTTTGGAAGTAAAAGTAAAGCAGAGCTTAAAATAGTTGCCATTACAATAACTGTTAATAATCCAAAATAAATAGTAGGAATAAGGTTAGATAAAACTAATATTGAGAAACCAACAATTACTACTAAAGAAGTATAAGTCATAGCATAACCGATACTTTCGTGACTTCTTTTCATAGCTTCCACATAGTTATGGTCTTTTTTATACTCTTCATGGAATCTGTGAATATAGTGAATTGTATCATCTACACCTATACCAATAGAAATAGCAGCAATAGTAATAGTCATAATATCTAAAGGAATTGTAAGCCATCCCATAATTCCAAAGATAATAGAAATAGGAACAATATTTGCTAAAATGGCAATACTTGCTATTTTAAATGACTTAAATAAAATTAAAAACATTATAAATAAAATTACAACTACAAAACCTAGAGTTTTAATTTGTGAATCAAATAGTGATTGCAGCATATTGTTATATAAAACCATTAAGTTTGATAATCTAAATTCTACACTTGAACTATTTATCACAGCTGGAAGTTCATTGTTTATTCTTTTTAAAAGCTCATCTCTTCTTAATTTTGGATTTGAATCAATAATTCTTGTGGTAACCCTTGCTTGATTATGTTCAATATTTATATATGGACTTAAAATTATCTTTTTATATTTTTCAGGAAGTTTTTTATAAAGTAGGGCAAGAGTAAAACTATCTAACTCTTTTCCTTCATTTAAAGTTTTACCAACTTTTAAAAGGGTTGCTAAAGATTGAACTTTTCCTATTTCATCGATAGATTCTAAATAATTGTGTACTCTTAAAATTATATTTAGTTTATCTCTTGTAAACCAGTATTGTTCATCATTTTTATCAATGGCAAACTCATCTTCAAAAGAGTCAAAACTAGAATTATCAGTAGTTTCTTTAGCTTCCTCTTTTTCTTTTTCCTTGAAAGTAATTACAACATCTAAAGGAGTAGTTCCACCTAGCTTTTCATCGATTACTTTCATTCCTTTATATATTTGAGTTGATTCTTTAAAATAGTTAATAAAACTATTTTCAACTATAAGTTTAGAAGCTCCTGTTAGTGAAAAAACTACAACTAGAATACTTGCAAGAATAATTTTTTTACCATGGAATTCTACAAGATATTTTGATAATGCAATTATATTTAGCTTGAAGTTAGATTCTTTTGGACTTTTGATTTTCTTTAATAATATCAAGATAGCTGGAAAAACTATAAATGAGATGATTAAAGAAATAGCAATCCCTGTACTCATCATCCAACCTAGATTTTTAACTGGTTGAATACCTGATAAAACCAATGAACCAAAACCTGCAATAGTAGTTATAATTGCAAAAAAAGATGGATTTAGTTTTGAAAGAATAGTGTTTATAACTAACTTATATTGTGAAGAGTTAGGATAGATAGAACTAAGTTCTCTATATCTTACAATTAAGTGTAAAACAATAGATATAGTAATAATTAATTGTAAAGCAATAAAGTTAGAAGAGATAACTGTCACTTCCCAAGCAAAGAAACCTAATGCTCCCGTTGTAGAAACTACTGAAAGAGTACAAATTAACAACGGTAAAGTTATCCAAACTATTTGTCTAAAGATAATCCATAAAATAAGTATTAAAAGTAAAATTAAAGTTGAGCCATAGATAACTAAATCATTTTTTACAAAAGTGATAATATCATCAGCAATCATATTTACCCCACCTAAGAAGAGGGAAGCATCATCTTTATATTTTGCAATATTTGCTCTTATGTCTTTTATTGTTTGACTATTTTCTTCTCTTTGTTTATCCCTAAAGATTTTAAAATCTGCTTGAATTTTATTTAATTGTTCTTCTTCTTTTTGAGATAATGAATGTTCTCTTTTCTTATCTAAAAGTGTTTTTCTTTTATCAATAAATTCAAAATACTCTTTATTTTCTTTAAGATTTAAAACAAGAGCAGTTGTTTTAAAATCAGAACTAACTAAGGCGTTTTTATATAATTCAGAGGTTAAAAACTCTTCTTTTACGAGTTTTTTATCTGGATTACTATTTTCTAAAGTTCTTATGTTATCAACAAGTTTTGTTAACTTTTGAACAGGAGATTCAAGTAAAGGAACATTTAAAATAGAAGTAACTGAAGCAATATTTTCTATTTGAGTTAGTTCCTCAGATAGTTTTTTTAACTCTTTTAATGTTTCATCATTAAGTAAATCTTTTTTTGGAGAATAAGTAACAAGTAAAAAATCAGGATTATAATATAGTTTAGAAACTTTTCTAGCAAATTGTAAATCTTTATCATTATCAAGTAATAAGGTTTCAGAAGAAGCATCTATTTCTAATTTAGTAGAGTAATATCCTAAGAATATTACTCCTAATAATAATATGAAAACTGTTTTAAATGGATGTTTAATAACAGTTAAATCAAAAAACTTTTTGGTCATCTTATCTATTTTTTACTATTTAAGTTTTTGAATAGTTCATCTAAAGATTTATCTTTTAAAAATCCTGCAAATTGTTGTCTGTAAGTTTGAATAATACTTACTCCAAGTAGATTGATATCATAAATCTTCCATTCATTTTCTTCTTTTTGATAAAATTTATAGTTGATATCAAAATTCTCTTTTTCTCCAATAAGTACAGTATTAAGTACTACTCTATTTTTCTTTGGTTCTTCTATTCCAAGAAACTTGATTTTTTGATTTGTATATAAATCAAGTTTATGTAAATATGAGTTTTTTAAAACTTTAGTAAATAAAGTTGTAAACTCTTCTTTTTTTCCACTTGAAAGAGTATTCCATTCTTTTCCCAATGATAATCTAGCCATTAAAGTATAATCAAAGATAGGGTCCATTATAGAAACTATCTTTTCATTTTTATCTTCTTTTTTTATCTGATCATTTTTTAAAATAGAAAGTACTTCATTTACTTGTTTAACCATATATGGTTCTATCTCTTCTTTATTTACTGCGAATAGTAATGTTGCAGAAATTAGAAATACTAGAAAATATTTTTTTAACATCGATTATTCCTTAATTTCTTTTTCTCTTCTTTGATTGTATGCATTTTTAAGTAATGAATACAAGTCTATTGCATCTTTTGTAAATGCTTCATATCTTCCTTGGTTTAAAGAGATATTATTTACAATATTTACTGTTTGAATTCCTATAGTTTTTTCTGTTCTATTTGGTATTTTGTAGTCTAATGAACCTGTATCTGTTAATGGAGATATATAACCATCGGCAACTAAACCAAAAGTATCTCTTAGGTTTGATGGGCCTAAAAATGGTAGTACTAAATGGAATCCTTCACCTGCACCATAAAAACCAAGGGTTTGACCAAAATCTTCATCTCTTTGCTTTAAATTCATTTTTGTTGCAGGATCCATTAATCCAGCTATACCAACAGTAGAATTTATTGCAAATCTACCTAATTCTTCCAGTGCATAGTCAAATTTCAATTGAAGAATATTGTTTACAAATCTAATTGGAAATTTAATATTATCAATAAAGTTTGAAATACCAGTTCTAGCAACCTTTGGTACAACCTTTGCATATCCATCTGCAGTGGGTTCTAATACATTTAAATAAATATAATGATTAAAAGATGTCATTGCACGATTATATCCTGCAAGTGGATCAAAACTCTCTTTAGGAGTAGTGAATTCACTAAATTCATCGTTTAAATCATCTTTTTCTAATTCTTGAGCAAAACTAATGCTAACAACCATTAAAAAAAGTATAATTAACTTTTTCATTTTAACTTTTCCTTGTGTGTGTGTAAAGAAAGATAGAATAGCTAAAAATATTATAAAAAAAGCTTAATATTATAAATAGTTATTAAGTAAACTTATAGCTTGTAACGGATCTACTTGAATACCATGTATTCTAAAGGAAAAGTGTAAATGAGGTCCTGTAACTCTTCCTGTATTTCCACTTAATCCAAGGATTTCTCCTTTTTTTATGTAATCACCTTTTTTATAATTCATTTTACTTAAGTGGTAGTAACCAGAGTAGATACCATTTCCATGATCAATTACAATAGAGTTTCCAGCATAAAATCTGTGTTTTGCAATGACAACTTTTCCATTATTAATTGCTTTTATTTTTGTACCTACTTTTGCTCTATAATCTGTTCCACTGTGGTATGATTTTAAACTTCCATTATAAACTCTTTTTTTGCCAAAATCACTTGTAATCTTAGTTTCAAGTGGATATATAAACTTATCTTTTATATATAATTTAGGAGTTGTTGTTTTATATATTTTCATTGCTTCTTCATATTCTTTAGAAACGCGTTGTTTATTTTTTTTACTTAAAATAACTTTCGAACTATCTACATTTATAACTTCACTTTTATAGTTTCCATCAATTACTTCAATAGGAATACCTTTAAAAACCTTTTTTCTATCTTCAATATAGGAAATTATTATTTTATATTTTTTAAGTTTTTTGTAATAAGAGATTGGAATTAAAGCATAATAACTATTTTTTTCATTTGGAAAGGCAAAAAAGTTGATATTATGTTTATCTAGAGTTAATTTAGGGTTTTTGATATTCTTTTTAACAATCTTAAGGAAAATAGTATTTGCATTTTCTACTTTTTTTGAAGAAACTTCAATAGCAAATAGGAATTGATTTATTATAAATAAAAGTAAAAGTATTTTTTTCATGAAATAATCTTATCAAAAAAATATTATTACTATCTTATAAAGCTATTATAACAAAAAGGGTATAATACGCAAAAATTAAAGTTTATGGAGTTTTTATGGGTAGAGCCTTTGAATATCGAAAAGCAGCAAAAATGAAAAGATGGGGAAATATGTCAAGAGTTTTCCCAAAACTAGCAAAAGCAATCGAAATTGCAGCAAAAGCAGGAGGTGGTGATCCTGAAATGAACCCAGCATTAAGAACAGCTATTCTTAATGCAAAAGCGCAAAACTTACCAAAAGCAAATATTGAAGCAGCCATTAAAAGAGCTACAGGAAAAGATGCAAAAAACTATACAGATGTTAACTTCGAAGGTAAGGGACCTCATGGTGTTCTTATTTTTGTAGAGTGTGCAACTGATAATAATACAAGAACTGTTGCAAATGTAAAAATGCATTTTAATAAAAATGGCGGTCAAGTTGTTCCAACTGGTTCTTTAGAATTTATGTTTGATAGACGTGCAATTTTTGAGTTTGATATGCCAGATATGGATTTAGAAGAGTTAGAGTTAGAACTTATTGATTCTGGTCTTGAAGAGCTTGAAGAAGAGGATGGACTTTGTATTGCACTTGCAGATTATACTGATTTTGGTAATATGAGTACAAAATTTGAAGAGCTTGGTATTGAACTTAAAAAAGCTGAGTTAAAAAGAATTTCAAACAATCCTCAAACATTTACAGAAGAACAACAAGAAGAGATTGGAAAACTATTAGAGAAGCTTGAAGATGACGATGATGTTCAAGCAGTATTTACTAATATGGAGTAAAAAATAACATAGTTTAACTATGTTATTTTTTTATTTTTATATTTTTTATTATATTTTTAATTTTAGTAATTCTAGTTTTTGAACTAGGGTGGGTAGAAAGAAACTCAATAGTATCTTTTTTACCTTCATTCATATTCTCCCAAAATTTTACAGCTTCATTTAAATCATATCCTGCTTTGTGCATAAGATAAATTCCTATTTCATCTGCTTCATTTTCTTGCATTCTGCCATAGGGCATTAAAACTCCATATTGAGAACCTAAACCATATGCAATATTAAAAGATTTTGTGTATTCTGGTGCTTGACTTGCAATTGCAATATTTCCTAAAATTTGAATACCTTGTGAAACCATATTTGTACTTATTCTCTCTGCTCCATGCCTAGCAAGAGCATGGGCAATTTCATGGGAAATAACTGTTGCAAGTTGGTCATCATTTTTAGCAACTTCTAAAATACCGGTATAAACAACAACTTTCCCTCCAGGTAAACAAAAAGCATTTTTAGCTTTATTTTCAATTAGGTTAAATTCCCAATCATAATTTTTATTAGCTACTTTTGCTATTTTTTTACCAATCTCTTTTACTCTATTTGAATCTTTTGTATTTTTTATAACTTTTGATTCTTTTAAGGTTTTTTCATAACTTTGCTCACCTAATGCTAACTCTTTTTCATCAGAGATTAATATCATTTGACTTCTATTAGTATATGGTGTTTTACTGGTACAGCCAACAATTAATAATGCTAAAAAAAGTATTGAAACTATCTGTTTTATTCTCACCTTATCTCCTTTTATGTGTTATTTTATCAAAAAGAAAATTATTTTAAGAAAATTAGAGTAGAATTATTTTTTTATTTAGGGGATATTTATTAAATGAATCATACGTTAGGAAATATTTTAGGTCTTATAACTATTCTATTGTGGGCATCACTGGCATTATTTACTGTTTATTCAGGAAAAATTCCTGCTTTTTTATTATTAACAATCTCTTTTTCAGTAGCTTCTGTTATAGGGTTATTAATGTTAAAAAAACAAAGAAGAAAATTAACTGAGTTATTAAATGTACCCTTAAAGGCCTATTTTATTGGAGTAATTGGCTTATTTGGATATCATTTTTTCTATTTTTTAGCTATTAAAAATGCACCAGCAGTTGAAGCAAACCTCATTAACTATTTATGGCCTTTATTAATTGTTGTTTTCTCTGCTTTTTTACCAAATGAAAGATTAAAATGGTTTCATATAGTAGGGACAATATTAGCACTTAGTGGAGCATTTTTATTAGTATTAAAAGATGGAAGTTTAGAGTTTGATGCAAAATATACTTTAGGTTATACTTTTGCTTTAATTGCAGCGCTTCTTTGGTCTTCTTATTCTGTGATTTCAAAAACATTAACTCATGTACCAACTTTTGCTGTTACTGGATTTTGTCTTTTAACTGCTATATTGTCTTTTATTGCGCATTTAATATTTGAACAAATATATATGCCATCTTTTACTGAGTTTATATCTGCACTTATTTTAGGGCTTGGACCTGTTGGTGGAGCTTTTTATTTATGGGATTTTGCTTTAAAAAATGGAGATATTAAAATTTTAGGTTCACTTGCTTATTTAGCTCCCTTGTTATCAACCTTATTATTAGTTTTAGTTGGCATTTCAAATATGACAACTACAATTGCAATTGCTTGTATTTTGATTATATTAGGTTCAATAATTAGTTCAAAACAGTATTTAAGACTTATTAAAAACTATATATTTAAATCTTAATTACATAAATACCTTCAAAGTCAACACATACTTTTTTATCTTCTATAATTTGAGACTTGATTCTTAAAGAAGCACTTCCTTTAGAATCAAGTTTCTGCTTTAATCTTTCTATCTCTTCTTTATTTGGAAGAGTAGTTTCGCAATATAACTCTTTTGTCACAGGAGCTCTATATGAAGTATTACTTTTAATTACAGCTATCATTGTATTTTTAAACTCTAATTGTTCTTCTACAAGTAAATAACAAGCACTCCATCCTGAAATGGTAACTAGAGTACTTAAGCTTCCTGCAAAACCAGTTTTTTTATCATTGATATTTGGTTCTATTGGCGCTGTTGTAATTAATTTATTCTCTCTTATCTCTTTTGGATTTATTTGCATATATTTTGTAAGTGGAATTTGTTTATAAAGTTTTTCTTTTAATTTTTCTAGCAACTTAATCCTTTATATATAAATAGAATTTATTAAAATTATATATTATTTTAATTATTTAAGGATAATTAAAAAAAATATTTTAAATAATATATGTACAATAATTGTACACCAATGTACCTTAAATTAGCATAGAATATTAAATTAAAGCTTTTTTACTTAAACTTCAATAACAATTGATATGTGAATAGACAATAAAATAGCCATTTAATGCTTTTTTTATTACTTTTTGTAACTTTTTTTTCAAGAATAAAAAATTGTCGAATGCTTAACAGAAATTGTACATTAAAGAGAATAAACATTATGCTATACTAGTGCTACAAATTTATTAGGAGATCTATATGAGTTTATTAGCTACTTATAAAGCGCATACTGAAGAAAGATTAAATGAAGGTGGATTACCACCATTACCATTAACTGCTGAACAAACTGCAGAATTAGTTGAATTATTAAAAGCTAATCCAGTAGAAGAAGCAGAATACTGCTTAGAATTATTTAAAAACAAAATTAACCCAGGTGTTGATGAAGCTGCATACGTAAAAGCTGCTTTTTTAAATGATATTGTACAAGGGAATGTTGCATGTTCTGTTATTTCTAAGACTGAAGCTGTTGAAATCTTAGGAAAAATGATGGGTGGATTCAATGTAACTCCATTAATTGAAGCACTTAAAGTTGAAGAAGTAGCTGATATTGCTGCTACACAATTAAAAAATACTATCTTAGTATATGATGCATTCAATGATGTAAAAGATTTAATGGATGCTGGAAATGCTAAAGCTAAAGAAGTTATTGAATCATGGGCAAATGCTGAGTGGTTCACTAATAAACCAGCATTAAAAGAAGAAATCAAATTAACTGTTTACAAAATTCCAGGTGAAACAAATACAGATGATTTATCTCCTGCAACTGTTGCATTTACAAGACCTGATATTCCATTACACGCAACTGCAATGTTACAATCAAGAATGGAAAAACCATTAGAAACAATGGAAGAGTTAAGACAAAAAGGTAACCCTTTAGCATACGTTGGTGATGTTGTTGGTACGGGTTCTTCAAGAAAATCAGGTATTAACTCTGTTCAATGGCACATGGGAAGAGACATTCCAGGTGTACCAAATAAGAGAACTGGTGGTGTTGTAATTGGTTCTATTATTGCTCCAATTTTCTTTAATACTGCAGAAGATTCAGGATGTTTACCAATTGAAGCTCCAGTTGATGAATTAGAAACTGGTGATGAAATTGTTGTTAAGCCATATGCTGGACAAATTCTTAAAAATGGTGAAGTAGTTTCTGAATTTAAATTAGCTCCGAATACAATGACTGATGAAATGAGAGCAGGTGGTAGAATTCCTTTAATTATTGGTAAAGGATTAACTGCAAAAGCAAGAGAAGTATTAGGATTAGAAGCTTCTGATATGTTCTTAGCACCTGAGCAACCAGCAGATTCTGGAAAAGGTTATTCTCAAGCACAAAAAATGGTTGGAAAAGCTTGTGGTCTTGAAGGTGTTAGACCAGGTATGTATGTTGAACCAATCGCTACAACTGTTGGGTCTCAAGATACAACTGGACCTATGACAAGAGATGAGATTAAAGAGCTAGCAGCACTTAGCTTTGGTGCTGATATGGTTATGCAATCATTCTGTCACACTGCTGCTTATCCAAAACCAGCAGACATTAAATTAAGACATACTTTACCTGATTTCATCAACTCAAGAGGTGGTGTAACACTTAAGCCAGGTGATGGAATTATTCACTCTTGGTTAAATAGACTTTGTTTACCAGATACAGTAGGTACTGGTGGAGATTCACATACAAGATTCCCAATTGGTATCTCATTCCCAGCTGGTTCTGGTCTTATTGCATTTGCAGGAGTTACAGGGATGATGCCTTTAACTATGCCAGAATCTGTTCTTGTAAGATTTAAAGGTGAAATGCAACCAGGTATTACTTTAAGAGACTTAGTAAATGCTATTCCATATCAAGCTATTCAAGATGGATTATTAACTGTTCCTAAGAAAAATAAAAAGAATATTTTTGCTGGTACAATTATTGAAATTCAAGGTTTACCACAACTTAAAGTTGAACAAGCATTCGAATTATCAGATGCAGCAGCAGAAAGATCAGCAGCAGCTTGTTCTGTTCAATTAGACAAAGAACCAATTATTGAATACTTATCTTCAAATATTGCTTTAATCGAAAAAATGATTGAAGAAGGTTATGAAGATGCAAGAACTCTTCAAAGAAGAGCTGATAAAATGAAAGAATGGATTGCTAATCCTGAATTATTACAGCCTGATGAAGATGCAGAGTACAAAGCTGTAATAGAAATTGACTTAAATACAATTACAGAGCCAATTTTAGCTTGTCCAAATGATCCAGATGATGTTGATACTTTAACAAACATCTTAGCTGATGAAAATAGAATCCATAAAATTGACGAAGTATTCGTTGGTTCTTGTATGACTAACATTGGATTATTCAGAGCTTTAGGTGAAGTTCTTAAAGGTGAGGGTGCAGTTCCTACTAAATTATGGGTTGCTCCTCCAACAAAAATGGATGAAGCTCAATTAGTTGAAGAAGGATACTACGCTACATTTGCAGCAGCAGGTGCAAGACTTGAAATCCCTGGATGTTCTTTATGTATGGGTAACCAAGCTTCTGTTTCTGAAGGTGCAGCAGTATTCTCTACTTCTACAAGAAACTTTGATAATAGACTTGGAAAAGGTTCTCAAGTTTACTTAGGATCAGCAGAAGTTGCAGCAGTTACAGCACTTTTAGGAAGATTACCATCTAAAGAAGAGTATATGGAAATCGTACCTAAGAAAATCACTGAACAAAATAAAGATGGAGTTTACAAATACTTAAACTTCAATCAAGTATCTAAAGAACATTTAACTACATTAGTTACTTCTAGATAATATTAAATAAAGGCAAAAAGGGAAACCTTTTTGTCTTTTACTATTTATTTTAATACTATTTCTTCTTAAAATTTTATCTTTCTTAATATTATTTACTGTAATATATTTCTCTACATGACTAAAAAAATACATAAAGGATAAAAATTGAGTTTACAAGTAAATGGAATTTTAGGATTTATTTTATTATTCTTAGACATTATAGCAATAATTAAAATAGTAAATAGTGGTGCTACCACAGTAAGAAAAGCAATATGGATATTAATAATTTTATTCTTACCTTTTATAGGTTTAGTTGCTTGGTATTTTCTTGGGCCAAGAGGGTAGGTATAAAAGAAGATATTTTATATCTTCTTTTCCCTAGTTATTTTTTCTTTTTTTATAATCAAAATATATAAATATAGTATATATTAAAATTCCAATACCACTTATATAAGATAATCCTTCTTTTAGTTCATTTATATTACTTGAAAAAAATGCTATAGCTACAGCTAAGGGTGTTATTCCAATAATAGTTGCTAAGATAAATTTTAAATAGTTCATACTTAAAGCACCTGCAATTAGACTTACTCCATCATTTGATAAAAAAGGAGACACTCTAAATATAATTACACTAAAGAAACCATAATTATTTATCCAAAAATCTAATTTATCAAAACTTTTTTTACTTATATATTTTTTTAATGTATTTTCACTGATTGTATTTCCTATAACATAAGCCAACGTAGAAGCCAAAAATACGCCAATTAGACTTATTATAACAGAAGGAATAAAACCATATACTAAAGCAGCAATTATCATAGGTAGCCAAGAGGGGAATACTACTAAAAATAGTTGAAAAATCATTATTAAAATTAAAATGATTGCACCCCAGATACCATATGATTTTATATGGTTTGTGATTTCTTCTTTATTCCCCGAACTAAAAACTTCCCATAATTCATTTATATTATTTTTAAAACTATCATTTATAAAATATAAAATTAATATCAATATTATAAATACAAAACTTGTAATAATTGGAAAATATTTTATATATTTTTTATTAATACTCATTTGTTGTTATCTCTTTCTTTTGCAAAGTAGATAATTCCAAACTTGTTAAAATGGCAAAATGATCAGAACCATAGTAAGGCAATCTTTCAATTTTATTTACCTTAAAGTGTTTACTATGAAAAAGATGGTCTAAAGGCCATCTAAAAAACCAATATTTCGCATTATAAGTGTTATAAATACCTCTTCCAACTCTTGGGTCTAAAAGTTTACTGATCTTTTTGAAAGTTTTTGTAGATCTAGACCAAGCAACATCATTTAAATCTCCAGTAACTATTACTGGTAGTTCTTTTTCATTTAAACTTTTAGCTAATATTATTAACTCAACATCTCTATTAGTAGATTTTTCATTTTCAGTAGGACTTGGAGGTTTTGGATGTAAAAAATATGCTTTGATTTTCTGTTTTGAAGGTAAAATTATTTCTGAGTGTATAGAAGGTACTTTATCTTCAACTAAATATTTTATTTCAGAAAACTCTATTTTGAATTTAGAATAAAGGTGCATTCCATAAAGATTATCTAAAGGACATTTTACATTATATATATATTTTGATTCTATTGAAGCTAATTCTTCTTCCCACCATTTGTTTGTTTCTAAAGTAATAATAATATCAGGATCATATTTATTTATTAGTTCAATAAACTTTTTTGTATTTTTATTGTGCATTAAAACATTTGCTGTCATTATCTTTATTAAATTATTTCTTTCTGTTGTATTTTCAACTTCTTTAGGATAGAAAATAGTATAAGGAACAATATATATTGTTTGATACAATAAAATAGCGCTTGTAACAATAATTAAAAATATAGAAAGTTCTTTTGACAAGTCTAAGAAGATAATTTCTGTACATAGTAATATAAATGAAGAAAATATAAGAATTAGTCTAGGAAATTCCCAAAATCTAACAGTCCAATGTCTATGTTGAAGCAAGGGTAACAAAGTTGCAATTAATAAAAAGAATAAAATCAAAAGAAATGTTATTTCAACATCAATCAAAGGTAACCTTTCGTAAATAGAATTTTAAAATATTAGCATAAATACTCTATTATTAAAATATTTGATTTTTATTATTAAAATATATTATCTGAAATATTGTAATTTTAAATGTAATGGAAACTGTTTTATGAAAAATCATTCACTATTAATTAGAAATATTGTATTATTAATAAAATAATTCTAAGGATTTATCATATCAACTATAAAAGAGACTAAAAAAAATAATATTATTGAAAATGCATTAAAGCTTTTTTCTCAAAAAGGTTTTTATAATACAACTATTCCTGATATTGCAAAAGCTATGAAGATGAGTGTGGGTAATATGTACAATTACTTTTCTTCAAAAGAAGAATTAGCAAAGTTTGCAATTAAGTATTCAACTAATATCTTAGCTAATGATTTAAGAGAAATTAATCAAATGGAAATTTCATCTAGGGATAAAGTTTTTTTATTTACAAGAAAATATTTAGAAAATGTTCAAGATTCACCAGAAGTAATTGAATATTTTTTAAGGGTTTACTTATCAAATAGAGAAGTATTTAATAAAGATTGTGAAGGTTTTTTATGTGTAAGTGAATTTGTAACTGAAGTAATGATTTTACTTGATGAAGGAGCTGCTAAAAATGAGTTTAGACAACAAGAGTTCTTTCCTGCTTTTGCAATGATTATGGGAGCATTAGGTGGTTTTGCTTTTCTTTCAGGAGAAAAGGTTTTAGAAAAAGATATAGCATTTTACTCTGATGACGTTGCTGAAAATATCTACAGAGCTTTAAAGTACGAAGGTTAACAAAATTAATTAAAAGAAGGTAGTTAACAAACTATCTTCTTTTTAGAAAGTAGTTTTTTGGTAATGAATAATAAAATTAAAAAACCAAAAATAGTTTGGCTACAAGCTATAACATGTAATGGCAATACACACTCATTATTAAGTGCAAATGCAAACAGATTAAAACTATTTTTAGATAGTTTTGACTTAGTTTATCATCCTTCTTTAACTACTGATACTTTATTAAATGACTTATTAATAGAAAAAAATGAAATTGACTTTTTACTTGTTGAAGGTGCTATTACTTCAAATAAAGATTTCTTTCAAATATCAGACCAAGGTATAAATGAAGCTTTAAAAAAGCTTGTTTTAAAATCAAAGTATTTAATAGCAATTGGTTCTTGTGCCTCGTATGGAGGAGTTCATCAAAAATTTGAACAAAATGATGATATTTGTGGTTTAACTGATGCTTTAGATGAAACAGATATATCATATTTAACCCATCCAATTATAAATCTAACTGGTTGTCCTGTTCATCCTGAGTGGATATTTCAAACTTTGTTTTCTCTAAAAGAGTATAAAAAAGTTCCTTTAGATGAAAAAGGAAGACCTAAAGAGATTTACTCTTATTTAGCTCACCATGGTTGTACTAGAAATGAGTATTTTGAGTGGAAAGTTGAAGCAAAATCCTTTGGACTTAAAGAGGGATGTCTTTTTTATGAACAAGGATGTCGAGGTCCTATGACTCACTCAAATTGCAATAAAATACTTTGGAATGATGTAAATACAAAAACAAGAGCTGGTATGCCATGTATTGGTTGTACTGAGTTTGATTTCCCTAGAAATAATATGCTTGAAACAAAAAAGAATATAGGAATTCCTGATGAAGTGCCATTAGGAGTTACTAAAAGGGCATATCTTTCATTAGCTGGTGTTGCAAAGACTTTTAAAATAGATAGATTGAATGAAAAGATTATTAAATGAAAACTGTAGATATAGTAGAAAGAATAGAGGGCGAAGCAAAGCTTATTTGCCAATGGGATAAAGAAAAGATATCAGATGTAAAGATACAGTTTTTAAATTTTAGAGGTTTTGAGTTTATATTAAAAGATAAACCCATTTTAGATGCATTAGTTTATACTCCAAGAATTTGTGGTATTTGTGGACAAGCTCATTTAAAAGCAACAGTTGAAGCAATAGAAGACATCTATAAAAATCATAATGAAGAATTAACTCTAACAAACAAAGCAAAATTGCTTAGAGAGATAGGTTTAAATATTGAAATTATTGATTCACATATAAAGTGGTTTTATATGTTTATTATGCCTGATATTGTTAAGTTTTCAAATAATAGTTTAGAAGAGTATTCTGCATTAAAAGGAAAAAAATGGTTAGAAGCTTCAAGTATTGCAAGTGAAACTATCAAGTCTTTAGCTGTTATTGCAGGACAATGGCCTCATACTTCATATATGGTTCCAGGAGGAGTAGTTTCTGATCCTACATTATTAGATTTAGTAACTATGCAAAACTATATGGACCAAGCAATTAGATTTTATGAAAATAGTTTAATAGGTACTAATTTAGATACTTACCTTAGTTTTAATAAAAGTGAAGACTTGTACAAAGTAAAAGGTGATTTAAAAGATTTTATTACAATTTCTTTTGAAAATGGTTTTGAAAAAATTGGAAAATCATACAATAGACATTTGGTATTAGGAGATTCTCTTTCTTTTGAAAAAGGCAAAATAAGTAGAAAATTAACTAAAAATATTGATTATGAAAACATAGAAGAGTTTACTACAAATAGTTTTGATATTGACAAATCAAAAGTATCAAAAGAAGCATATACTTGGTCAAAAACTGCATTATATGCAAATAGTTTTTATGAAACAGGACCTCTTTCAAGAGCCGTAGTTCAAAATAGAAGTTTTGTAAGTGATATTCATAAACATTATAATGATTCAATGTTTACAAGAGTATTAGCACGAATGGATGAACTAGGCTTTTTACTTTCTAAAACAAAAGAGTTGATTCAACAAATAAATATAAATGAAGAATCTTTCATAAAACCAAAAGTTTCCCTAAAAGACTTTCATTACGGTATTGGTCAATCATCAGTAGAAGCCTGTAGGGGGTCTTTATATCATGATGTGGAAATTGAAAATGGAATTATTTCAAAATATGATGTTATAACACCTACTGTTTGGAACCTTGGACCTGGGATTGATAATAAACTTTCAACTTCACAAAAAGCAATAGTAGGAATAGACTCTTTAGAAAAAGCAAAGTTGATTTTAAGAAGTTTTGATGTTTGTTCTGTTTGTACAACTCACTAATTTTTGTTTCACTTTGAAACATATTAATAAAAAATAAAAAAAACTTTAATCGTTATAACACTTATGTATTATTAGAACTAATAATTCTCAATTAACGATATAAATGAACGTTCATTTTATCAATGCTATGTTTATGCTACTAATTCAACAAAAATAATCATTTTTAATAATTTTATATTAAGTAATTAATAGTTAATTTTACAATGATAATAAATGAATATTCATTTAAAACCTAAAAGGAGAAGGGGATGATTGATTCTCAAGAGATGGTAAAAAAAGTTTTTACCCAAAATTCCGCTAGAATTGATACAAATAAAGGTGATGCTTATTATAATTCACTTTTTGAAAAAGCAAAAAGTAGGTTATCAGCATTAAGAAAACAACCTGCACTTAAAGATATTGATCTGATGGAGGTTGTAGAAAGTGAAGGTGTAAATAGAAGAGATTTTATGAAGTGGGCAAGTGCAACAACTGCAACACTAATGTTACCTCCTATGTTTACTCCTTTAGTTGCTGAAGCAACAGAACTAATGAATAGAGTTCCTGTTGTATGGATTGAGTTACAAGACTGTGCTGGTAACTCAGAAGCTATTTTAAGATCAGCTACTCCAACTGTAGATGATCTACTTTTTGATGTACTATCTTTAGAGTATCATCATACTTTACAAGCTGCTTCAGGTCATCAAGCTGAACATCAGTTAGAAGATGCAATTCATACTTTTAAAGGGAAATATTTACTATTTGTTGAAGGTGCAATTCCAAAAGCAATGAATGGTCAATATGGAACAATTGGTCCTGGTGGTGAAACTTTTGAAGAGAATCTTAATAGACTATCTAAAGATGCTGCTGCTGTAGTTGCAGTTGGTACATGTGCTACCTTCGGTGGTATTCCAGCTGCTGCTCCAAATCCAACAGGTGCCGTTGGTGTAATGGATATTGTAAAAGGTAAGCCAATTGTTAATATTCCTGCCTGTCCAGCAAATCCTGCAAATATGGTTGGTGTAGTATTACACTATGTATTAACAGGTCAAGTTCCTGAGTTAGACTCTTTATTAAGACCTAAATTTGCATTTGGGTATAGAATTCACGATAACTGTGAGAGAAGAGCACACTTTGATGCAGGTGAATATGTAGAAGAGTGGGGCGATGAAGGTGCTAAAAATAACTGGTGTCTATATAAAATGGGTTGTAAAGGACCTATGACATTTAATAACTGTTCTATTATTAGATATAACGAAGGTGCAAACTGGCCAATTGGTGTAGGTCGTGGTTGTATCGGTTGTTCTGAACCAGACTTCTGGGATAAATATGCATATGAAAGACCAATGGCAGATGCAAATATCAAAGCTCCTACAGGTGGAGTAGAAAAAACTGTTGATGAGTTTGGTCTAGGGTTATTAACAGCTACATCAATTGGTATTGGTGTACATGCAGTTGCTAGTGCGGTTGCAGGGAAAAGAACAGTTCATAGTGAAGATGAGGAATAATAATGAGTAAACATGTAGTAATAGATCCAATAACAAGAATTGAAGGACATCTTAGAATTGAAGCTGTAATTGATGATAACAATATTATTCAAGAAGCTTATAGTTCATCAACGATGTTTAGAGGTATTGAAGAAATTTTAAAAGGTAGAGATCCAAGAGATTGTGGTCTTTTAGCTATGAGAATTTGTGGTGTATGTACTGGAACTCACTATCAAAGAAGTATTGAAGCTGTTGAACATGCATTTAATGTAACTATTCCAAAGAATGCAAGGATTGTAAGAAACCTAATGCAAGGTGGATTATATATTCATGACCATATTGTTCACTTCTATCACTTACATGCTCTTGACTGGGTAGATATTACAAAAGCTTTAGAAGCAGACCCAAAGAAAACTGTAGAAGAAGCACAAAAATGGGCTAAACTTTCAGGTCAAAGAGCTTGGAATGCAAGTGAAGATAATTATGCAGCAGTTCAAGAAAGAGTTACGAAGTATGTAAAACAAGGAAGACTTGGAATTTTTGGAAATGCATATTGGGGAAGTAAAGCATATAAGTTAACTCCTGAGCAAAATCTAATTGGTCTTTCTCACTATTTAGATGCTTTAGACTTACAAAGAGAAGTAGCAAAAGCACAGGCTATTTTTGGTGGTAAAAACCCTCATCCACAATCAATTGTTGTTGGTGGAGTAACTTGTGTTCAAGATATTAAAAATCCAGTAAGAGTTGCTGAGTTCAAAGATATTATTCAAAAAGCACTTAAGTTTACAAAAGAAGCATATTTACCAGATGTATATATGGCAGGAACAATGTATGCTGATGAAGCACTTGAAGGTGTTGGTGCTGGTATTGGTAACTTTATGTCATATGGTGATTTTAATTTAGATGATTTACCATTTTATAAGTCATCAAAGCTATTCCCATCAGGTATAGTAATGAATAAAGACTTATCAAAAGTTTATGAATTAGACCAAACAAAAATTACAGAAGATGTAACTCATGCTTGGTATGAAGGTACAACAAATAAACACCCATATGATGGTGTTACTAATCCTAAATATACTGGATTTAGAGAGAAAAAAGATGGTATTGCTTATTTAGATACTGACAATAAATACTCTTGGATTAAATCTCCATTATATGATGATGAAAGAATGGAAGTTGGTCCATTAGCAAGAATGGTTGTTGGTGTTGCAAAAGGTGATAAAAAAATCACTGATCACGTAACTAAGTTCTTAAAAAATGGAAACCTTCCTACAAAAGTTCTTTTCTCTACTGTAGGAAGAACAGCTGCAAGGGCTATTGAAACTGAGTTAATGTGTGAAGAAGTTATCAACTGGTGTGATGAGTTAGCTGTTAATGTTGCAAATGGTGATTTATCTACTTGGACTGAATTTGATTTTGATAAAGTAGCAAAAGACGCTCAAGGATTTGGGATGGCTGAAGCACCAAGAGGTAGTTTAGGTCACTGGGTTAAAATAAAAGATGGAAAAGTAGTAAACTATCAAGCAGTTGTTCCTTCAACTTGGAATGCTGCACCAAAAGATTACAAAGGAAGACTAGGAGCATATGAAGCTTCTTTAGTTGGAACCAAAGTTGTTAATCCTGATGAACCTTTAGAAATTATTAGAACAGTGCATAGTTTTGATCCTTGTATTGCTTGTGCAGTTCATATTGTAGATACGAATGGAAAAGAACTGGCAGTTTATAAAGTAGATCCTGTAGGAGGATGCCGTGCCTAAAATGAAGCGGGTTGAAAGAATGACCCCAATCATGCGAATCATTCACTGGACGAATGCTATTTGTATGATTGTTGCGGTTGCAACCGGGCTATATATTGGATATCCATACTATCAAACATTAATTGCTGATCCAGCAGTAGATAAATATGTTATGGCATGGAATAGATGGGGACATTTCATCGCTGCAATTATTTTTGATGTTACAGCAATCTTAATTGGGTATTTATATCTTTTTTCAAGGTTTGAAAAGCCTTATAGAAAGATTTTACCTACAAAGAAAAACTTTATTGAGTTTTGTGAAGTGTTCTTTAACTTAATGACATTCAATAGAAGAAAGAAGTTTGATACGGAGTATAGTGATTCATATAATATTATGTTCTTTACTCTATTTCATATTCTATTAGTTTTTATGTTATTAACTGGTCTTCAGATGTATGTTCATGGGTTAGCATCTGGACATAGTTCTATTGGAGCTTGGTGGCCTTGGATATTACATCTTACAACTGATTGGACTTTAACTGTATTTGGTGGAAATATGGGAGTTAGAATAGCTCACCACACAGCCATGTATTTAATTCTTATGTGGGTTATGTGTCATATTTATTATCAAATATGGAGAACAATTTTTTGGAGAGAAGGTGACATCAATATTGTATTTGGTGGAACAAAGTTTGTTAATAAAAATATTGTTAACTCTAAAGGTGAAGTAGAAAAAAAAGACTAAGATAGTTTTATTTTTACTTTAAGGGGCTATGGCTACAATGTCATAGCCTTTTTTTATGAAAATTTATTACAGTTAATAGTTTTGATTGGTATAAGTTTTTAAATTTAATAGGGATTTTTATGAAGAATATTGTAATTGGGGTTGGAAATGTGTTATTTAAAGATGAAGGAGTGGGAATTTATGCTTCTAAGTTTTTACAGCAAAATTATAAATTTGATGATAGTTTAGAGATTATTGATGGAGGAACTTTAGGATTTAAATTAATGACATACTTTCAAGAATACGATAATGTTATTATTTTAGATACTGTTTCAGTTGAAGATGAGTCAGGGTCTATTTATAGACTTCCTTCAGAGGTTTTACTTGGAATGGGACAATATAGAAAAACAGCCCATGAAGTAGAAATTGTAGAGATGCTTGAAATATGTTCTGTTTTAGATAAACATGCAACAGTTACTATTTTAGGTATTATTCCTGAAGATATAGAGTCTGTAGAAATAGGCTTAACTTCAACATTAGAGCAGAAGTTTGATGGTCTTATTTCTCAAGCTTTAGAAGAGATTGAGAATATTGGTGTAAAAATAGAAAAAGTTGATAATAAAAATTTAAAAACTATCGCACAAGAGTTAATTGGAAGCTATAATGGCGAACATCTAACACGAATTCCTAATGAGGAAGATACGACATGGAATTAATTTATAAAATAGATTTTAATACTACAAACTTTTATTTTAAACATATTATTGATGATTTAATAAATAAAACAAAAATAGAAGCTACATGTAAAATGTATAGAGGCTTTATTCTTCTAGTTTGTGAAGATAAGCCAGAAAAAATTGAAGAATTTTTTAAAGTTCTTGAAGAAAATTTACCTTTATCAATATTTATATCAAATGCACAAGTTGTAGAAAACTTTGATTTTGATGCCTTTACTGAGTTAGAAGAACAAGATGTAAAACTAAATCTTTCATTACTTACAAATGATGAAATTACTAAAACTATAAATGAAAATAATATTGATTTTTCAAATGATATTGATAAAATAAAGTCTGGTGGAGTATCAAGATTTGAAACGCACAATGGACTAAAAGATCTGTTTTTACCCTCTACAAAGTTAAGGGAAGAGTTTGAATCAAAGGGTTATGAGGTAAAACTTCTAATCACAAATATAAACAATATTTCAAAGCTAGTAGATATTTCGCAAAAAGATTTACAACTTTTATGTTCTATTGAAAGGCCACTTGTAAAGTTGAAATTTAAACTTCTACAAAATGCAAAGGGTGAATTTTCAAATACAAGATTTATCTATGCAAAAATTGCAGATGACAAAGAGACCTTACTCTTTTCACAAGCTTTAAAAGAAAAAGGAATTGATTATTTACTTTATGTAAATGATGATGTTTACCAAGATGGTTTAAAAGTTACATATAATGAAGAACAAAACATAATAATTCATGGTGAAAAAGGGCTTTTCCCTAAATATGATTATGACTTAAAAAGAAGAGTTAACTCAAGTGAAGACTATTTTGATGAGTATGGTTCTGTTTATAAAGCTTGCATTGCACAATTTAATAAAAGGCTAGTCCCTACAATTGGAGCATATTTTTCATATACAAGTTGTGAATCAGCTATTAAAATAAATAGTGTAGAACATGGAGAAAAAACTATTGTGGAAATTCCAAATGTAGTTAATAATATTGAAAAATGTTTTGAAGATATTAGAAGTATTGATGAAAATACTAATAGATTAATTGATAATTACGAAAAGAAATTTCCAAAATATTTTGAAAAAGAGTTCATAGATAAAGATGCTGATGGATTTGAAGCTATTTTAAATATGCTTGCATATTGTTTAGGAATGAAAGATTATAAACAATTTGAAGATACTGCTTTGATGTTTGCAGGGAAAAGTGGACTTCAAATAGATATGAAAGTTATGCAAATAGATGGTAAAAACTATTTAGATTATCGAAGAATCATCCAAAGTACTTTAAGTTACAAGATGGCAGATGTTGAAAACACTTTATTAGCATACTCTTTTTATGAATCATTATGTGATTTTATTTCTGATAATGTTACTGAGATTCAAAGTGATTTTAATGCCAAAGATATAATTCTATGTGGAGATATTTTTGCTAATTCAATTCTACTTTCTAAATTAAAGAAAAAATTAAATACAGTTAACACACTTATTCCAAAAGAATACCCGCTAGATTACTAAAAAATTTACAAAAAATTGGCTCATAGTTACAAAATGAGTCAATTTCTTAAAAAAATGAATATTCATTCAATTATTTTGATTTCGGTCAAGAAACTTTAACCTTTTCTAGTATAGAATTTCATAAATATAAAAAAATGAATATTCATTCATTAAGCGAAGGATGAATTTTGCAAGAGCAAAGATTATACGAAAAACTTACTAAAAGGTTAAGTGATTTAGAAAAGCTTCCTAGACTTAAAGAAGAAAAGTCTATTGAGCGTCACTTAGAGGAAAAAGGTGTTTCAAGAAGAGATTTTATGAAATGGGCTACAGCTATTACTGCTATGTTAGCTCTTCCTGGTTCTTTTACACCACTTGTTGCAAAAGCTGCTAAATTAAGTGATAGGCTTCCTATTATCTGGTTACACATGGCTGAGTGTACAGGATGTAGTGAATCACTTTTAAGAACAGATGCTCCTACAATTGACTCATTGATTTTTGATTATATTTCATTAGAGTATCACGAGACATTAATGGCAGCAGCAGGTTGGCAAGCTGAAGGAAACTTGGAAAATGCAATTGAAACTTATAAAGGTCAATATATTTTAATGGTAGAAGGTGGGATTCCTTCTGGAAATAGTGCACACTATTTAACTATTGGAGGTCATGGACATACTGGTGAGTATTCTGCAAAAAAAGCATCTAAAAATGCAGCAGCAATTTTTGCTATTGGTACATGTTCTTCATATGGTGGAGTTCAAGCTGCTATTCCAAATCCTACAGGAGCAGTATCTCTTTCTAAAGTTACTGATAAACCAGTTATTAATGTTCCAGGTTGTCCACCAAGTGAGAAAAATATTGTTGGAACTTTATTGCATTATATTCTTTATGGAACACTTCCTGCCCTTGATGCATACAATAGACCAAAATGGGCTTATGCAAATAGAGTTCATGATTTATGTGAAAGAAGAGGTCACTTTGATGCTGGAGAATTTGTAGAAGAGTTTGGGGATGAAGGTGCTAAAAAAGGATATTGTTTATATAAAGTAGGGTGTAAAGGACCTTATACTTTTAATAACTGTTCAAAAAATAAATTTAACTCACATATGTCTTGGCCTATTCAAGCAGGTCATGGGTGTATTGGTTGTAGTGAACCTGATTTTTGGGATACTATGGGACCATTTGAAGAACCAGTTGCAAATAGGTTATACAATACTGTATTTGAAGGTTTAGGTGCAGATTCAACAGCAGATAAAATTGGTGTTGGATTATTAACAGTAACTGGTATTGGTATTGCAGCGCATGCAGCTATTTCTAAATTTAAAAATCCAAAAGATGGTGAGGAGTAAAATATGGCAAATAAAAGAGTAGTAGTAGACCCAATTACTAGGATTGAAGGACACTTAAGAATTGAGGTTGAAGTTGATGAAAATAATGTTATTCAAAATGCTTACTCTACATCAACACTTTGGAGAGGTTTAGAAACTATTGTTAAAAATAGAGATCCTAGAGATGCAGGTTTCTTAATGCAAAGAATTTGTGGTGTTTGTACTTTCTCTCATTATAGAGCAGGAATTGAAGCAGTTGAAGATGCACTTGGTATTGTTCCTCCTTTAAATGCAAAGTTAACTAGGTCTTTAATGAATATGGCTTTATTTATGCATGACCATGTTGTACACTTTTACCATTTACATGGACTTGATTGGGTTGATGTTGTTTCAGCACTTGATGCAGACCCTGCAAAAGCTTCTAAAGAGGCATTTAAATATGCAGAACTACCAATTGCAACAGGTGAAAATGACCTTAAAAAAGTTAAAAAAAGAGTGAAAGAATTTGTAGATAAAGGACAACTAGGACCTTTTGCAAATGCTTATTGGGGACATAAAACTTATAGATTAACTCCTGAGCAAAACTTAATCCTTTTATCTCACTATTTAAAAGCTTTAGAGGTACAAAGAGATTTAGCAAAACTTATGGCTATGTTTGGTGGTAAACAACCACATCCACAAAGTTTAACTGTTGGTGGTGTAACTTGTGTAATGGATTTATTAGACCCAAGTAGAATGGGTGAATATTTAACATTGTTTAAAGTTGGTGTAGAGTTTATCGAAAATGCATATCAAGCTGATGTTGTTATGGCTGCTAAAATGTATAAAGATGAGCCATCAGTAACTGAACAAGCTGGAGTTATGAACTTTATGGCTCATAAAGAGATGCAATTAAATAGAACGGAGTTCTTATTTGACACAGGTATTATTGAAAATGGAGATTTATCAAAAGTATTTGATATCAATGAGGATTTAATTACAGAAGAAGCAACTCACTCTTGGTATGCTGATAATGAAGCATTACATCCATACAATGGTAAAACAAATCCTAATTATACTGGATTTAAAGATATGGATACAGTTGGACCAGATGGAAAAATGATTCATTCTAAAGTAATTGATGAAAAAGGTAAATACTCTTGGATAAAATCTCCTAGATATGATGGTAAACCAATGGAAGTTGGACCATTAGCAGCTATTTTAATCTCTTATGCAAAAGGAAATGAAAAGATTGTTCCACTTGTAGATGATTTCTTAACAAGAACAGGTCTTCCAAAAGCTGCACTATTTACAACTTTAGGAAGAACAGCAGCAAGAATGATTCAAGCAAGAGCAATTGCAAAACATGGATTAGAAGCATTTCATACCTTAATTGAGAATTTAAAAGTTGACCAAGATACTTATGCTTCATATAAAATTGACAAAGATAAAGAGTATAGAGGAAGATTTATTGGTGATGTTCCAAGGGGTATGCTTTCTCACTGGATTAGAATTAAAAATGGAGTTGTAGAAAATTACCAAGCAGTTGTTCCTTCAACTTGGAATGCAGGACCAATTGATTCATTAGGACAAATTGGACCTTATGAAGCGAATTTAGTTGGACTAAAAGTTCAAGACTTATCTCAACCTTTAGAAATTATAAGAGTTATTCACTCTTTTGATCCTTGTATTGCTTGTGCAGTTCATGTGATGGATAAAAAAGGTAATGATTTAGGAACATACAAAGTAGATCCAATTTATGGACTATCTTGTTAAGGGGTAATCATGATTAAAAAACATTATGAGTTCTCATTTTGGGTTAGAGTTACTCACTGGGTAAGAGCTATAACTATAGTAGTTCTTACTTTCACTGGGTTTTATATTGCAATTCCTTTTATTGCACCAGCACTTAATCAAGGAGAACCAAATAATTATTTATATGCTTTAATGAGATCTTGGCATATTATTTTTGGTTTCCTTTTAATTGCAGTTACAATTGGAAAGTTTTATCTATTTATTTTTGATAAGCAAAGTCAAATTGAAAGAGTATCTTTTTTAGATTTTATAAATCCAAAGGTTTGGGTAAAACAAATTAAATATTATATGTTAATAGGAAAACATGCAAGATTAAAAGGGGTTTATAATCCTTTACAATTTGTTGCTTATTTAGGTGTATATATTACTTTAATTGTAATTTGTGTTACAGGTTTAATTTTACATATGCATGTTTATCATGAAGGTTTAGGTGGATTTTTATTTGAGTTTTTAAGACCATTAGAAGTTATGATAGGTTCCCTTGCAATGGTTAGGGAAATTCATCATATAGCTATGTGGTTTTTTATTGTATTTTTACCAATACATATTTATCTTGCTATATTTAACTCTATTTATGGAAAAAGTGGAGCAATGGATTCTATTGTTTCTGGATATAAATGGGAAGAAGAACATTAATGAATGTTTTAATATTAGGAATAGGAAATATCCTATTCCAAGATGAAGGAATAGGGGCTCATTTTATTCACTATTTAGATGAAAAGTATGAGTTTGAATCAAAAGATTCTACTGTTAGTATTGTAGATGGTGGAACTTTAGCACAAAGACTTATTCCAGAAATTGTAAAGTATGATGAGGTTATTGTAGTTGACTGTATTGATGCATATGACTCAATACCTGGAGATGTTTATTTTTTTGATTATCACAAGGCTCCTTCACATATCAATTGGCAAGGAAGTGCCCATGAAGTAGAAATGCTTCAAACACTAAATATGATTGATATGAATAAAGATTTACCAAAAACAAATGTATTAGGAGTTATTCCAAAAAGAGTAGCTGATGATACTACCTTTGAATTGAGTAAAGAAATAATTAGTGCTGTCAAGCTAATGGAAGAAGTGGTAATCAAACATCTTAATTCTTTAGATATAAAAACAAAAATAAAAAATGAAATAACAATAGAGCATATAGCTCAAATATCTTTTAAAAGGGACATAATAAATGGTCCTAAAATTTAAGTTTAAATATGAAGCCACAAATAAAACTTATGTAAATATTTTACACTCTTTTATAAAAAATCATGAATGTGAATATAAAATCTTGCAGGATTTGGAGCATGTTTATTTATTAGTTGAAGCAAAAGAGGAAGTTTTAGAAGAAGTATCCAATAACTTATCTAAATACTTACCAATGTCAATTTACTATGAAGGACTTGAGGTTGACGTTGTAAAAACTATGCCAAAGCTTGAAAGTGTAAAAGCTGAAGAGCAAGCATTAAACTCTTTTTGTCCTACTTGTTTAGAAGAAGTTGAAAATGAAAAGGGTGTAAATTATTATAATGCTTTTAAATTTTGCAAGGCCTGTAAAACATTTGAAAATGCAACATTTTTATTAGATGAAAAAGAAGAAAAATCTTCAAAAAAGCTTTTTAAAAAAGTAGCCTCTTTAATAAATGATAATAAAAAAATCAAAATAAAAACAATTAGCGGAACTTTTGTTTTTCAAAAACTTGAATTTTTAGATAAGAGTAAAACAATTTTATGTACAAATTTAAAAAATATCTCATCTTTAGTTGTTGAGCAAAAACAATCAATAGTAGCGCTAGCAAGTATTGAAAAGCCTCTTATTACTTTTAGGATAAATGAAATTTATAAGATGAAAGAAAAAGTTTCTAAAGAGTATATAGATATAAGAGTTGCAAATGATTTAACTCTTTATTTACTTTCAAAAGAGCTTGAAAAATATAAAATAGATTTTTTACAAATTGAAGATGAAAACTCTTCTTATAATTCTTTTTTAGATGTAAAAACTGAGGATAAAGTAAATATAGATATTCCTAAAATAATGTATTGCGAAAATAGAAAGTTTATTCTTTCTTCAAATACTTATTCAAAAAACCTTGATCTTGTTTATAATAGATTTGAAGAAAAAAATAAAGCTCAATTTATGACTATTTTGTCAGAAAATATGCTTTTTGATAAAGCTATCTTAAACTTTTATATCTCAAATAAAAATGATGATAGGTTTACTTTTTATTCTGAAGAATTAAATGGTTTTGTTGATATTTCAACAAACTTTTCTTTACCTAAAGATATGAATGAATTATATAAACAAATAAGTGAATCTAAAAGTGGAGATAGGCTTTTAGAAAATTATAAAGAGAAGTTTCCATTAGAGTATGAAAACTCTCTATCTTTAGATTTAGAATCAATAAAGACAAACTCTTTTTTATCATATTTTAAAGTAGCAAAAGAGATTTTAGGTTTTGAAAATGATATTTTAACAAATGCAAAAAATTGTCATTTAGAAAAAGGACCTAGAGTTGATTTTAAAATGATAGAGAATGAAAAACTTTCTTTAAGAGAGTTTGATTATGTTTCTATGTTTAAATCAGCAATGAGTTTTAAACTTGCAGGAGTTGATGAAGTTACTTTATCATTAGGTTTTATTGATAGTTTAGCTAGTTTTATTGCAAATGAAGTTGATACGGTAAATGATCTTTATAGGGTTGAGGGTGTAAGTTTATGTGGTGATATGTTTACATATGATATATTTACTAAATTAGTTTTGAAAAATATTACAAAGAACTACAAAATCTATTTTAATAGGGAGTTTGTAATAGATAAATAAACTTTAAATACAAACTTTGGATTATTCATGTATAAAAAAATATATTTACTTTTTAGTGAAAATAGTAAAAATGCTCAAGATGAAATAAATAAATATCTCAAAGAAAAATATAAACTCAATATAACTGCTAGAAGCTATGAAAAGAAGATAAAAGAAAAAGATGCTCTTTATCTTCTTGATTTAAATGATAAAGAAATAAAAACTTTTTTTGAAGAACATATTGAAAATGATATTAATGTAGCTATTTTACCTAATGATGATGCACCTAATTGTATGTCAAACTATGGTATATCAAAAAATCTAGAAGAAGCATTAGATGATGCCTTAAACGAAGAATTATTAGCGAAAATAGATTTACTTAAGTGTAATGATGAAATTATTTTAAATAAAATAGAAATAGGCGATATGCATGGCATAAATAATTCAAATTTAAATACAAAATTTGATAAGTTAAAAACTTTTTTTAAAAATCTATTTAATATAAACTTTAAATCATATAAGTTTACAACTTCAGAAGATTATAGTTTTGAGACAGTTGCTTCGGGAATAATAATCTTAGAGCACTCTTTAAATAGTACCAATACTGCATTAAAAGATAAGTTATCTATTCAAGATGGGAAACTAAATGCTTTAATATTATCTCCTGGATCTGTTGTATCTTATTTCTTCTATTTAATTTTGATATTTTTTTATGAAAAAATTACTTTAGTATCTCGTCCTAAGAGTTTAGGCTTTATAAAAAGTAAGTCTTTAAAAATACAATCAAAAGCTTCTATGGATTATATTGCCGATGATATAGTGGTAAAAGATGTTAAAACTATAGAGGTTTTAGTTTTAAAAGATACTTTTAATCTACACTTAGGAAATAAGCTAAAAGAGTATATAAAAGATGAAGAAAATGAGGAAAAGGAAGTTATAGATGTAGATAACTTACCTAAAGAAGAGCTTAGTGAAGTTTTATTAAAAAAGAAATTACCTTTTCTTAAAAGAGCTTCTGAAGATGATTTCAAGGATTTATTTGTAACTCTTAAAAAAAGTTCAGAAATTACATTTATTTTCTCTACACTAATGATTTTAAGTAGTTTATTATCTACTACAGGATTATTTGCTAACTCTTCACCTGTTATTATTGGTGCTATGATTTTAGCTCCTTTAATGGCTCCTTTAATTTCCTTATCAATGGGTGTAATAAGAGCTAATAGTTTATTAATTATTCAAAGTGCAAAAACTTTAAGTTATGGAGTTTTTTTAGCTTTATTTGTCTCTTCGATTTTCACTTGTTTTATGCCTTTAGATGAAATAACTTATGAAATGGAAAGTAGATTACATCCTAATTTATTAGATTTATTTGTGGCAATCTTTTCTGGAATTGCAGGAGCTTATGCTAATTCAAAAGAAGATGTAATCAAGTCTTTAGCTGGCGTAGCAATAGCTGTTGCCTTAGTACCTCCTTTAAGTGTAACAGGTATTGGTATCGGATTAATGGACTTAGATATTATTTATGGAGCATTTTTACTTTTCCTTACTAACTTAGTTGGAATGACACTTAGTGCTTCTTTAACTTTTATTGTTTTAGGTTATGCTCCAATTAAAAAAGCGAAAAAAGGTTTAATTTACACATTTTTGTTATTAGTTCTTATTAGTGTACCATTATCAAATACTTTTGGGAAAATGGTAGAAAAAAATGAATTATCAAATAAAATAAAAGAGATAAAAAAAGTAAATATAAATGACAAAAGCATTGTTTTAAAACTTTTAGATGTAGAAAATAAAAAAGCTTATGTTTATGTAAGATTGGAGCTTATAAGCAATAGTTATACTAGCACTTTAGAGTATAAAGAGATAAAAAAAAGAATAGAAAAAAAATTAGATAGGAATATACTCCTAGAAGTGTCTTCAAAATTAATAGTTAATTAAAGTATTTATATGATAAGTAAAAAAATAAAAGTAAAAGGTATAGTTCAAGGGGTTGGATTTAGACCTTTTATATACAACTTAGCTCTTAAATATAATATAAAAGGTTGGGTTAATAATGATGAAAAAGGAGTAAATATTCTTACTTTTTCATCTAAAGAAAATATTGAAAATTTTATTAAACAGTTAAAACAAAATCCACCACCTTTGTCAAAAATAGACTCTATAGAAATTGAAGAATTAAATTCTACAAATAAATATACAAATTTTGAAATAAAAAAAAGTGAAACAAATAACAATAAATCAACAATTATAAGTCCTGATATGGCAGTTTGTCAAGATTGTATTGATGACATAAACAATGAATCAAATTTTAGAGCAAACTATGCTTTAACGAACTGTACTAATTGTGGACCAAGATACTCTATAATCAAAACAGTTCCTTATGATAGAGAAAATACTTCAATGGCAGAGTTTATACTTTGCGATTTTTGTAAAAAAGAGTATGAAGACCCTACAAACAGAAGATATCATGCTCAACCTGTTGCTTGTGAAAAATGTGGTCCACAAGTTAATCTCTATAATAAAAACAATAAAAAACTCTCTTCTTCTTTAGAAGCTATAAAAGAAGTTGCAACCCTAATAAATCAAGGTGAAATAGTTGCTATTAAAGGTTTAGGAGGGTTTCACTTAGTTTGTGATGCAACAAATGATAATGTAGTAAAAAAATTAAGAGAAAGAAAAAATAGACCTTCTAAACCTTTTGCAGTTATGTTTGAAGATATAGCTCAAACAAAAGAGTTTACAGACTTAACAAAAAAAGAAGAAGAGATAATTAACTCAAAAGAGAAGCCAATTACTTTAGTTAAAACTATTAGTTCAAAATTAAGTTCTCATGTTGCACCAAATATTGATAGGTTAGGATGTTTTCTTGCATATACACCTTTACATCATATACTTTTTAGGTATTTAGATAATCCAATAGTTGCAACAAGTGCAAATTTAAAAGATGAACCAATTATAAGGTTTAAAGATGAAGTTTTAGAAAAGCTAGGATATGTAGTTGATTTTGTTTTAGATTTTAATAGAGATATTATTAATGCCTGCGATGATTCCGTGGTACAAGTTGCAAATAATGATATTTCTATTTTAAGAAATGCAAGAGGTTACGCTCCTACTGCAATAAAACTAGAACAAAAGGTTTCTAAAAAAATATTAGCCTTAGGAGCTAATCAAAAATCAACTATTGCTTTAGCTTTTGAAGACAATCTTATATTATCACCTCATATTGGAGATTTAAATTCAATTGAGTCAATGGAATATTTTAAAAGAACTATTGATACTTTTAAAAGGTTTTATGATTTTGAAGCAGATGTAATTGTTTGTGATAAACATCCTAATTATGAAAGTTCTAAATGGGCGATGAGTTTAAATAAAGAGCTTGTTTTCGTGCAACATCATTATGCACATATTTTATCAACAATGGCAGAGTACAAACTAAAAGAAAAAGTTTTAGGTTTCGCTTTTGATGGTACTGGATATGGAGATGATGGAAATATTTGGGGAGGAGAAGTTTTTATTTGCGATAATAAGACTTATGAACGAACTTATCATCTAAAATATTTTAAACTTATAGGTGGAGAAAAAGCAGTAAAAGAACCTAAAAGAGTTGCTTTATCACTACTTTTTGATATTTTTTCTTTAGAAGAAGTTTTATGCTTAGATAATAGTGTTGTAAAGCAGTTTAATGAAAATGAAATAAAAATGCTTCATACTATTTGGCAAAAAGGTTTAAATAGCCCTTCTACAAGTTCTATTGGAAGATTGTTTGATGCAATTGCGTCTTTAACAAACCTTCTTCATAATCAAAGTTATGAAGGTGAAACTGGACTTGCAATTGAACAAAATTATGATAAAACTATTGTTGATAGTTTTGATTTTGAAATTATTGATAAAGAGATAGATTTATCTCTTATGATAAAACAGATATTAGAAGAAAAAGATATAAAAATTATTTGTTCAAAGTTTTTAAATACTTTAGTAAAAATAATTTTAGAAATTTCAAAAAAACATGAAAATTTACCATTGGTATTTAGTGGTGGAGTTTTTCAAAATAAAAGTTTATTGGAATTGTTATGTAAAGCTTTAGATGAAAAACAAATTAAATACTATTATTCTAAAGAAATTCCTTTAAATGATGGTGGCATTTCAATTGGTCAGGTTTATTACTTACTATAATCTCACATATTATAATAATATATAAAGAAAAATTATTTTAAAATAGATGACTTAAAAAAAAGGAACAAAATGAAAAGTTTGTCTATTGTATTGGGGATAGTTATTTCACTTTTTATTTTTACAGGTTGTGCTGTAAATATGAATAATATAAATAATGTTTCAAAAAAAGAAGCTTATTCTAAGTTAAATGAAATAACAATGATTGGTTATAAAAAAGGAACTCAGATTAAGTATCGTAGAAGTACACTTGCTCAATGTAAAGTTGATTACAAACTAGTTACTGACAAAGTATTAAGGTTTGCTTTTTTACAAGAAAAGTTTATGATGAGAGATATTGATATTAAATTTATAACTAATAATAGTGAACCAATATCAAGAGTTTTAATAGTAAGACCAGCTTTGTATAATTGTGTAGATAAATTAGTTGATGTTGAAGTTACTCTTTATGATATAGAAGAAGTTTCTCAAAAATGGAAAAATCAAGAAAAGAAAGATAGTATAAAAGATTTAACAGAACTAAATGATAGCAATATTATTTATAGAAAAGTTTTTACTCTTAAACAAGCTGATATTATGAAAAAAGATAGTGAGTTTCTTGCAGAAACTATAATAAAAGCTTTATCAAAGGTAATTGACCTTCCTAAAGTAACAAAAGATCTTGAAACTGTGCAAAAAGAACAAGCACTTAAATATACTAATTGTGATAATGCCCCTTCAGAGTTTGGTTTATGGCAAAAAAACAATGGCACTTTATGTATTGGAAATATTGGATTACAAAAAGCTAAACGAAAAACTTCTAAATCAAATTCGTCTATATTAAATGTAAATACGGGGCAACAATATTTTAAGATAAATAATACTACTTGTAAAGATATGGTTTTAACATATGCAAAAGGTAAAAAAGAAGATAAAGAAGTAAGTCTTAAAAGCTCATATAAAAATCAAATATTAAAATATTATGATAATAAATGTAAAGTTGAAAAAATAGATGAGCTTAATTTTATTTCTTGCAAAACAGATAAAACAAAAGATTATTATCTTGAAAATAGTAAAACATATGAAAATAGAATTTATGATAAAAGTTTAGTTCAAATGGATGAAATGTGTTTTGATAAACTTAAAGAAACATATGCTTTAAAAAAAGATACTCAAGTTTGGCAAACTATTTATGGTTCTAATAGTTTAGGTTGGGATACTTTTGGATTTAATAGTTTTACTAAAACTAAATATGATATGAATGGATATGATATAAATGGTTGGAGTAAAGAAGGAATAAACAAGTTAACTAATACAAGATATGATAAAAATGGTTTTACAAAAGATGGTGATAATAAATATGGAGTTGACAAAGATGGCTGGAGTCCTATACTTAAAAAATTTGTATCTGTAAAATCAGTAAAAGGTAATAATAATCCTAGTTTTAAAGTTAAAGATTTTATATCAACTTCTAAAAATGAGATTTACAATAGATCTAACTATGATAATGTTTATCTAAGAAAAGAAACTAATGGTATGAGACTTATAGGGGAAAAAGTAATTAAAAATAATGGAAAAAAAGTAAAAGTTAAAAAATATATATTTGATAGCAATGAAAAGGATTATCCTATTTTTAATTTAAAAAACCCTAAAGGACCTATATATAAATCTATAAAATTAGAAAAAATTGTAGAGGAAAAAATCAACTAAAAGAGTTTAAACCTAATTATATGTATATATATTAGGTTTAATTCAAAGATTATCAAGTTTTTTAACTAACAGCTTATAAATTTCAAAAAGTTTCAATAAATTGCACAAAAGTCACAAGTTTATTTAAATTAGTTTTTGATAGAATCTTTGCTTTGATTAAGGAGAGGCTATTGATTAGTTCAAGATTTAGTAAATTAGGATTTATTTTAGCTGCTGTTGGTTCTGCAGTTGGTTTAGGGAATATCTGGAAATTCCCATATGTAACAGGTGAGTATGGTGGTGGTGCCTTTGTACTTGTATATTTAATTACAGCACTTTTTATTGGTGTATTTGTTCTTATTTCTGAGTTAGTTATTGGTAAACTTGGAAGAAGTGATGCTGTAACTATGTTTGAAACTTTAGCAACAAAACATAAAAAGCTTTGGAAGTATGCAGGTTTTATAGTAATTGTTCCGTTAATTATTCTTTCATACTATTCTGTTGTAATTGGTTGGATTTTCCATTATATTGCAATCTCTGTACAAGGTTTACCTCACACGGTTGAGCAATCTACTGAAATTTTTATGTCTTTATTAACAACTGATATTCAAACTCAACTTTTATATCATACAGTTGTATTTGTATTAGTAACTGCAATTATTTTAAGAGGTATAAAAGATGGTATTGAAAAAATAAATAAGATATTAATGCCTTTATTAGGTATTATTTTAGCAATCTTACTTGTATATTCAATTAATGTAGATAGTTTCTCACAAGCTTTTACTTTTATGTTTAACCCTGATTTTTCAAAGCTATCTTCTGAAGCCATTGTTGTTGCAATTGGACAAGCATTTTATACTCTATCGTTAGGTATGGGTATTATTATTACTTATGCAGCTTCATTGCCAAAAGATAGTAATGTTGTTAAATCATCTATTTTAATCTCAATTATTGATACTTTAGTTGCAATTGTTGCAGGACTTATTATCTTCACTTTATTATTTGATAAAGGTGCAGAGTCAACAAAAGGTGCAGGATTAGTATTTATTTCATTACCATCAGTATTTTATGAGTTTGGTTCAATTGGTTCATTTTTAGCTTTATTATTCTTTGTTGCAATTGCATTTGCTGGTATTACTTCTGCAATTTCAATGCTTGAGCCAATGGTTGAGTACTTTGAAAATAGATTTAATTATTCAAGAATCAAAGCAGCAGTTATTTGTAGTATCTTCTTTTATGTATTAGGAATTGCTGCATTATTCTCAAATATCGAAGGATATTCAGAAGTTCTAAAAATTGGAGAAAAAGGTTTATTTGATTGGTTAGACTTTGTTTGTTCTACAATTTTAGTTCCAATTGGTGGGATTTTAGTAGTTGTTTTCATTGGACACTTTATGGATAAAAAAGATGTTGAAAATGAGCTTGTTCCTTTAATGGGAGAGTTTTTAACAAAAGTTTGGTTCTTTATGGTTAGATATGTTATTCCAATTGCTTTAATAATTGTTATCTTAAATGAAACAGGAATTTTTAAATTCTAATCTAAAAGAATGTACAATAACAAAAATAAAAAGCAGAGGCTTAGGTCTCTGCTTTTTTTATAAGTAAAATTAGGAAGTAAAATGATAAAAACTACAAATGAAATTTCAAAAGAAGACGGATATTCAAGATATAACTTTTTCGAGATTCATCCAGATTTAGAAGCTATTATCCATAAAGATTACCAAAAATATGGAACAGATGATTTTGATAGAGCAGAATATTGTGAAAATATGTATAAACAAAACTTCTATGATAAGTATGATGAAACAGTTTATAAAGAAGTTTATGAAAAATATATAAATAATGAAAAATTTAAAGAAAAAGCAATATTTATATATGCAATTATTGATTTTGATAAGTATAAAAAGTTTGTTGAGTTAAACGAGACAATAGAAAATCCTTCTGAATTAATTATTTCATATAGTATTTTAGATAATGCAGGAGTAAAAGTAAATATCTATAATATCTCAATTACAGATATTGCTTTTGTATTTTAATATAAATAGTTAGAAGTTCTAACTATTTATTTCAAGGGGTTTAACTCTTTTTTCAATTAAAATAGCACCAAAAGGTATTAGTGATAAAACAAATAGTTGAAATACAAATCCTGTATCCCATTCTTGTTTTATTTTTGCTTCAAAAAGAGAAATCATAAAAATAATAAATAATACTCCATGAGTCATACCTACAATTTTTACAGGAATTGGGTCACCACCAATATATTTTATAGGCATTGCTATAAAAATTAAAATTAAATAAGAGATACCTTCAATAGCTGAAATTACTCTAAATCGCCCTAAAGCACTATTAAGCATTTATTTTCCTTTTTTATTTTGTCAAAATTATATAGTTTTTTAATTATACTTTGTTTATAGTGGAAATTAAGTGTATTAATTAAAATATAGACTTTTTAAAATCTTAATTTGTTCATTTTGTAGATAGTTAAATTTAAATTCACACTCTTTTAAATAGTAAAAAAAGTTCTTTTCATTTATTCCTTTATATTTTCTCAAGTTTTTTTCTAAATATTTCCAAAAAATATTTAATGGAGTAGAGTAGGAATCCTTTGAAAAGATTCTATGCCATCTTAAGTAATTTTCAAAGGTTTTATTGTCATCTTCATTATTGTAAATAGGCAGCTTAGGCATAAGTAGGGTATAAATTCTATCATTTGAATAAAAACCAATAATATTTATAGCATTGTATAAAGATTTTTGTTTATCTTTTTTTTGTTTATCAGTAAAGTAATAGAACTCTTCATAAGAACTATTGTCTTTGATAGAAGACTGATAAACATCTTCAAGATGTGTTGCAATAAGTTGTCTAAAAAGGTTGTATCTATTTTTGATTGTTCTATAATTTACATTTAAAAGTTTAGCACATCTATTTGCACTAACTTGGTTACAAAAAAACTCAATTACAGTTATATCTGTTTGAAGTTTTTTTAGGGAAAACTTTCTTTTACAAGAAGAGCATTTCTTGTAATTATCTTGTAAATCATATAAATGTTTGTTGTTGCAATATGGGCATCTTTTTATCATGGTAACAATTCTACTATTTTTGTCCTAAAAGTACATAAGTGATCATACTCATTAGCTAAATTTCAGTTTGCTATAAATAAACTGCTAAAAGAATAATAAATGAACGTTCATTAAAAAGGAATAAAAATGTGTACAGATTGCGGATGTAGCATAACAGACCACCATCATCATGATCATGATCACTCACACGATCATCACCATTCAGATTCAGCTTCTCACCAAGCTGCCCATGATACTTTACATCATAATCCACAGTTAAATGATAGTAAAACAGTAGCAGTTATTAAAAAGATTTTAGACAAAAATGACCATGAAGCAGCTCATAATAGAGCACACTTTGATAAGCAAAATGTTTTAGGTATCAACCTTATGTCAAGTCCAGGAAGTGGAAAGACAACCTTACTAGAACACTTAGCCCCTCTTACAGATTTTAAATTTGCCGTTGTTGAAGGTGATTTAGAGACAAATAAAGATGCCGAAAGATTACATGCAAAGGGAATTAAAGCAGTACAAATACAAACAGGAAGTGCATGTCACTTAGATGCATTCATGGTTCACAAAGGTTTACATGATATGCCTTTAGATGATTTAGATGTATGTTTTGTAGAAAATGTAGGAAATTTAGTTTGTCCAGCATCTTATGATGTGGGAACACACTTAAATATAGTATTAGTAAGTGTACCTGAGGGTGAAGATAAAATTGCTAAATATCCAGTGATGTTTAGAGCTGCTGATTTAATCCTTTTCACAAAAGTAGATTTACTTCCTTATTTTGAGTACGACTTAGAAAAAGAGAAAGAAGTTGCTAGAAAATTAAAACCAAATGTTGATATTTTAGAAGTTTCTACGAAAGATGAAGATAGCTTAAAAGCTGTAGTTGAGTGGATTAATTTTAAAAGAAAAATGAGGTAGAACGATTAAAATCTATTTTACTCATTAAGGCTTCACCATGGGTTCCCCAAAACTATAGTTTTGACCCTATGGTTGCAGAATCATTCGTAAATTAGTTTTAATCTTATTAAAAAAAGTTAAAAATGGAATATTTTAAGGAAAAATATGTGTTTATCAATACCATCAAAAATCACAAAGATAGATAAAGAGAATAATGTAGCAACTGTAGATACTATGGGTGTTGAAAGACAAGCCTCTTTAGAGTTAGTTGACCAGCCAGTTGAAGTTGGAGATTATGTTTTAATACACATCGGTTTTGCAATGAATAAAATCGATGAAGAAGATGCTTTAGCTTCATTGGAAGTTTATAAAGAGATAATTGAAAAAATGGAAGAAGAAGAGCGTAGGCAAGCAATTTTAGAAGATGATGCCTGTCCAAATAGAGGCTAAAATGAGTGAATTAAAGCTAAAAGATTTATACGATGGGTTTAGAGACCCTGATACAATAAAAGCTTATAAAAAAATCATTGAAGAAGATGCTAAAAAGCTAGAAAAACCAATAAATATTATGGAAGTATGTGGTGGACATACTCATACAATAATGAAGTATGGAATACCTCAATTGCTTCCAGAAAATATTAACTTTATTCATGGTCCAGGTTGTCCTGTTTGTATTATGCCAAAGGAAAGAATAGACCATGCATATATTTTAAGTATGCAAGAAGATGTTATTTTAGTAACTTTAGGTGATATGATAAAAGTTCCAGGAAGTAATGGAAGCTTACAAGATGCAAGAAGTAAAGGTGCGGATGTAAGGTTTGTTTATTCACCAATGGAGTGTATAAAAATAGCACAAGAAAATCCTAGTAAAAAGGTGATATTTTTTGCAATAGGTTTTGAAACAACTACGCCTATGACTGCTGCTTTAATTGATACAGTAGTAAAACAAAATATTCAGAATATATTTTTTCATATAAATCATGTAACAGTTCCAGAAGTAATGAAAGAGTTAATTGATAGTAGAGATGAGCATGTAGATTCATACAATCATCAAATCGATGCTTTTTTAGGACCTTCTCATGTGTCTGTTATAAGTGGTAGTAAAATCTATGAAGAGTTTCCAAAAGATTATAACAAACCAGTAGTAGTTGCAGGTTTTGAGCCCGTAGATGTTATGCAGTCTATTTCTATGATTGTTAAGCAGTTTATTGAAAAAAGATGTGAGCTTGAAATTGAGTATAAAAGATTGGTTTCTTATGATGGAAATATCAAAGCTCAAGAGTTAATCAATAAATACTTTGAAAAGATAAGTCTTTTTAAGTGGAGAGGCTTAGGAAATATCAAAGATTCTGGACTTAAATTAAGAGATGAATACTCTAAATATGATGCAGAAGTTATTTATAATGATATTTTACCTATAGGGGAAATAGAAGACCATAAACTTTGTATTTGTGGAGATATTTTAAGGGGTATGGCTAGTCCTCCTGAGTGTACTATTTTTGGTACTGCCTGTAAACCAAGTACTCCAATTGGTTCTTGTATGGTGAGCTCAGAAGGTGCATGTGCGGCATACTACAAATATGGTAATCTCTTATAAAAGGATATTAGACTTCATCTTTATATAAGAAGAATAATTAAGAATAAATAGTTAAAGAGAAAAAATGAAAACAATAACTTTAGCCCATGGAAACGGTGGACAAGAAAACAATGAACTTATTTCAAAAGTTTTTTATAAAGCTTTTAAAAATGATATTTTAGACAAAAGTGAAGATGCAGCGGTTATTGAAAATGGTAACTTAGCTTTTTCAACTGACTCTTTTACAGTTAGTCCACTTTTTTTTAATGGAGCAGATATCGGAAAACTTGCTATTTGTGGAACATGCAATGACCTAGCTATGATGGGTGCAAAACCTAAATACTTAACTTGCTCTGTTATTATTGAAGAGGGTTTGGATAAAAGAACTCTAGATAAGATAGTAAAAAGTATGAAAGAAGAGCTTGAAGTAAATGGTGCTGTTGTTGTAAGTGGTGATACAAAGGTAGTTCCAAAAGGAAGTGTAGATAAAATCTTTATAAACACAACAGGTATTGGCCAGATACAATATAAAGGTATTAGCTCAAACAATATCACAAGTGAAGATACTATTTTAGTTAGTCGTGATATAGGAGCTCATGGCGCAACTATTTTTGCAAGCAGAGAGGGGATTGATATGAATACAAACCTAAAATCTGATTGTGCTTCACTTTATCCACAAGTAAAAGCTTTAATTGATGCAGGTATTAAAATTACTGCTTTAAGAGATGCTACAAGAGGTGGAGTTAGTGCTGTTTTAAATGAGTGGGCAAAACAATCAAATATCTGTATTGAAGTAGAAGAAGCTTCTATTCCTGTTTCTGATGAGGTAAATGGTATTTGTGAATTACTTGGTTTTGAAGCAATGGCTTTAGCAAATGAAGGAACATTTGTACTTGCTATTAAAAATGAAGATGCACAAAAAGCTTTAGCAGTTTTAAAACAGACTAATGAAACTGCTTCAATCATAGGTTCTGTATCAGATGAACATATTGGAAAAGTTGTATTAAATTCTGCTTGGGGAACAAAAAGATTTTTAGAGTTACCTACTGGTGAATTACTTCCTAGAATCTGCTAAGAGAATAAATGAAAATCCTACTTCTTATTAGCTCTTTTAATTCATTGTCTCAAAGAGTATATACAAAATTAAAAGAGTTAAACTATGAAGTAGCTATTTGCCTATCTTCTCAAAAAAATTTACTAGAAGAGATAAAAGAGTTTAATCCTACACTTATCTTTTCTCCTTTTTTAAAAGAGTATCTTTCAAATGATATAACTTCAACCTATCCTACATTTATTTTACATCCTGGTGTTATTGGAGATAGAGGTCATCAATCTTTAGACCATGCAATAAATGATGAAAAAGAGCAATGGGGAGTAGTGATACTAAAAGCAAATGAAGAGTTAGATGCAGGAGATATCTATGCATCTGCTAACTTTTCTATGAGAAAGGCAAGTAAAGGGTCTATTTATAGAAATGAAGTTTGTGATGCTACTTCAAAAGCTTTAAAAGAGCTTCTTGAAAATTTTACTAATAAAAACTTTAAAGCAACTGCTCAAATAAAAAATGAAATTCATCCAAGGCTAACTCAAAACAATAGAAAAATAGATTGGCAAAAAGATAGTGTAGATGTGATAATCAAAAAAATCAATATGAGTGACTCTTATCCTGGAGTGGAAGAAGAGTTTTTTGGTATTACTTGTTATATGTATGGAGTTTGTAAAGAAGATACTCTAAGAGGAAAACCTAAAGAGATAATTGCAAAAAGAGATGGAGCTATTTGTTTAGGTGCTATTGATGGAGCTATTTGGGTAAGTCATTTAAAGCAAAAGGATGGTTTTAAGCTTCCTGCTACTTATGTTTTAAAAGATAAAATCAAGGGTGTAAAAGAGCAAAGAATTCCACTTATTTTAGAAGTAAAAAGAGAAACTTTTCATGAAATCTTTGTAGAAAGAAAAGATGAAGTGGCATATTTACACTTTGATTTTCACAATGGAGCAATGAGTTCTGAGCAAGCAATAAGACTTAAGTATGCTGTTGACTATTTAAAAGAAGAGTGTAAAGTTTTAGTTTTAATGGGAGGGGAAGAGTTCTTTTCAAATGGAATACATCTAAATATACTTGAAGATAGTAAAAAGCAAGGAGAAGATGGCTGGAGCAATATCAATGCTATGAATGATGTTGTTAAGTCAGTTTTATTTGCAGAAGATATTATAACCGTTGCTTCATTTTCTAAAAATGCAGGAGCAGGGGGAGTGTTTTTAGGTCTTGCTTGTGATTATGTTGTAGCAAAAGAAGGTGTAGTTTTCAATCCACACTATAAAACAATGGGCTTAAGTGGAAGTGAATATCACACCTATAGTTTTTATAAAAGAGTTGAGAAAGAAATAGCTTCTAATATTTTAGAAAAATGTATTCCTATAGGTAGTAGAAAAGCAAAAAGTATTGGAATACTTGATGAGGTCTTTGAAAGTGAAAACTATAATAAAAGTCTTGAAGCATTTTGTGAAAACTTATTAAGTAATGAAAATAGTTTTGAAGAGTTTATTGATGAAAAAAAAGACTTTTTATATGAGAATGAAACATCAATAGAAAAACTAAAAGAAGAGGAACTTAAAAGAATGTATCCAGAGTTTTGGGATGAGAAAAGCTCTTTTCATAGTTTAAGAAAAGAGTTTATATATAAAAAAGAACATAAAGATAGTTTAAAAAGATTAAAGGAATTATAATGCATGAGTATTCAATTGTTCAATCACTATTAGAGTCTTGTGAAGAACATGCAAGACAAAATGAATCTGAAAACGTAACAAAAGTTATAGTAAAAATTGGTGTTTTATCTGGGGTTGAACCTGATTTATTACAAACTGCTTTTGATACATTTAAAGAAAAAACCGTCTGCCATAATGCCCAATTTATAATAAATCGCCAAAAAGTCGTGATTGCTTGTTTATCCTGCGATGAAGAATCAACTCTAGAAAAGAATGAATTCGCCTGTCCAAAATGCAACTCAACACAAGTAAAAGTGATAGATGGAGAGGATATGTATTTAATGAGTCTAGAAATAGAATAACTAATAAGTTATTAAAATAGGGGTTTATTGAAAATAAAAATAACAAATCTCTCTAAAATGTAGGTGTTATATTTTTATTTTCAAGCTTTAATTTAGTCCAAAGTAGTATCTTTTATTATTTAAGTATAATATATCATATGAAATTATTTTATAAAAAGTTATATATGGTAAAATTAAATTATAAAATAATTCATTAGAAAGTTATAATAATTGAATACAAATAACAACAATCTGCAAGAACATTTACATAAGTATAATCCTATTAAAACTGCATCAGTTTTTTCATCATTATTATTAAATCCTAAATATCATTATCATCAATATACACTTGAAACTATTATTAAATATTGTTTATCTTTTTGTAAAGGTGATTTAACGCCAACTGCTAAATTTATTAAAAATATTTATAATGAAATCCATAATAGTATTTCTATGATGGAAGATCCTGTTGAAGATATATTTGTATCAAAGCTTTTATTCGATGATAAAAGTTATAAAGTGCAATCTGGTCTATGGGAAGGTGGCATACATAGTACACAAATTATATTGAAAATTTTAGAACATTTGCCTAATGAAGATTTTTTTTTAGAGATGAAAAAACAGATTAAATCTATATTAGAAGTGTCTAATAGTATTATTGAAAAAAATGGGATAGAGTGTAATGAATTATTAAATATAAGTCCTGTTGAAACATTAGATGATATAGATTTAGTAAATATCGAAGAATTAATAAATAATGTGAAGATTACTTTTGAAAATTTTAATTTACCTTTACTTCAAGAAAATAGTTTTAGTACACTTTTCAATGAAACATTGGGCAATTGTACTTTAGAAAGAAATCCTTTCTATATAGTTCAAAATAATGTATATCTTTTATTCCCTACTGCTATAACGGCCAGTATTAGAAGAATTGCAATTGAATTTTTTAATAGTCATAATAAAAAAGATTTATTTATACAACAATATGCTCAAACATTATCAGAAGAACTATATAAAACTAGGATATTTGGGAAATATGATGGAATGCCAATAAAATTTTATACTAAGGAAGGTATATCTTCTTTCAAATTTTCAGAAAATATACTTCAATTTGATAAAAACCACTTTTTTCATTTTATCTTTGTATTAGATACTTTGGAGAATATTGAAGATAATTGGTTTGAAGGTTTTATTGAAGATGAAAATTATCAAGTTTCAGATTTCATAGATAGCAGAATAGAAAATACAAAAAAAAATATATTAAATAAAGGCATACATAATAAAGGTAGTAGTTTTATTGTGCCATGTGGTGTAGGTAGAGGTTTTGTATTAGCATCAAAATTTATAACTGATGATAGTTGGTTTTGTGAATCAATTAGTAATCATGATTTAATCACAATTAGTAATGATTTAGATTGTTCTCCTAATCTAATTTGGAGAATAGTTGAGGCACAGTATAAATTAAAAAAAGATGGTACACAAATATTGAATTTTAATGGCTTTTTAAATCTTTATGGATATGTTAAAGATAATAATTATTCAATTTTTGTAAATGAGTCTTTTGATGAAGAAGTAAGCACACAACCATTTACTATGATAACAATTGGAAGTGATTATAATGCTTATATAAGAGAAAAAGTTGCATTAGATACAGATTATAGAGAAGTTATTGATATTGATGGAAAAACTATAATTGTGCGAAAAGGGTTTGCAAGTTCATTTTTTTCTACAAATATTAAATACAATCTTTATATACCAGAAAAGCTTGATCAAAAAACTTTTATTACTGTATATGTTAATTATGGTTATGAAATTTGGTTGAAGCAAACTATAAATACAAAATATGATTTTATATTACAATTTAAATTATTTGATGCTTTAATTACTTGGTTTTCCAAAATGATGTTTATTTTAAATAAATACAACATTCAAATTGATAAAAATTTAAAAATGTGGAATATTGAATATACTTTAATTCAAAATATATCTTCTTTAGAAAAAAATATAAATAATATGGATATATTTAACTCATTTGAAAATACATACAATTGTCCTATATTAGATACAAAGTTTAATATTAATATGTTGAAAGGTTTTATGTTTGAAGAAAATTATTCCGAACAATCAATGATAAATGCTTTTTTAAACTATTTAAAGCTGGATAAGCAAAGTATTGATATTTTATTAAAAGAAATATTTGTTAATGAAAATGCAAGATTATTCCATTTTTTTAAAGCACATAAATATAGAGAACACTTTGATATTTTAGAAAAAAAGCCAATCTCAATACATCAAATTGATGAACAAATAATCAAACTAAATTTAGGCTGGAGTTGTAGAGACAGAGAAGAAGGGAATATAGTTGAAGGTATAGATAATTGTACTAAATATTTAAATAGTTTAATGGAAGTTGTTTGGAAAAATTTACAATCTAAATTAAAAATAATAGAAAGAGAAGATTTAATTAAAAGATTATTAGTTAATTACATATATAGTGATAAAGAAAAAGATATTTGGGGAGTTACTTTTAAGTCAAACTTAGCATTGCATGAAGATAAAGAGAATTTATATAAAGTAGCAATAAATAAAATTAGTGAATATAATGCTACTTCTTTATCCTCAAGATTAGTTGTTGAAATGGCTATTTGTGAGTGTTCAGTTAATTGCGGTAAAAGTGTATCTAATTTAGATATCCAAGAGTTACTAAGTCTAGCTTCCTTTATGCATTTAATTGGTGGTTTATCAGAAGCAATAAAGTATGAAGCAATCAATCCTAGGATAGTTATTTCTAGTTTTGGAGATATTTTATTTGAACAATCTTTTAATGAAATGATTATGCATAAATTTGGTTATATCACAAATCAGAAAATTTTAGATTATGAATCAACTAAATATAGTGAAAAGTTTAAAGAAAAAGAATATACAAAAGATACAAACCATTTATTTGAAGATGGATTTATGGAAGCTTATATAGATGAATTTGATTATACAGTTGATGATGCTAGAGTATTTTTAGATTTTTTAGAAGACTATGGACTTAAAATAAATAAATTAGTTTATAGTATAACTTATAATGACCTAGTAGAACAATTTGAAGAAGAAAGGAAAGAGGTCTTTATTAAAATATTAGATTCATTAATTATTCATACAAGAAGAGATTGGACTACAATCCCAAAACCTTTTAAAGCAGCTGATTGGCAACCTTGGAAATTTAGAAGAAGATATTCCATTATAATGAAGCCAATTATTGAGATTGATTCATTTGAAGGGATATTGATAATTTCACCAGAATTAGTAAGAACAGCATATTTTAATTTAATTAGGAATATTCATGAAGGACATTTAGAAGCAAATCAATTTCAATCAAAAAAAATGAAAAAATGGATTGGAAATTTAGTAAAGGAAAAAGGCTTAGCTTTTAATACAAAGGTAAAAGATAAGTTTATTGAATTAGGATTTGAAGCTAAAGAAGAAATTAAGTTATCTGAAATATTTAATAAAAAAATGGAAGATTTTGGAGATATTGATGTTTTTGCATGGAACAAAGAAAAAAATATTGTTTATGCAATTGAATGTAAAGACTTAGAAATGGCAAAAAATCAAAGTGAAATAGCTAGACAACTTTATGAATTTAAAGGTCAAATAAGACAAATTAATGGTAAGGATAAAAAAGATAGATTATATAAACACCATTTACGATATGAAGAATTAAAAAAAGATTTGGATGCAATTGTAAAATTTACAAAGGTTGATAAAGATTTTAAATTAAAAGTATTAGTTATATTTTCAAATATTGTACCAATGAGTTTTGACACAAATAGGAATTTTATTGAAAATATAGCTTTTCACTCTATTGATGAATTAGATGAAATTATTTAAAAATAAATGATAAAGTAGTATATTTCTTCAAATAAAATCGTATAAAACTATTCAAAAAGGTATCTTTGATAAATTACTAAAAATTATACTCCCCCCCCCTTAACAAGGAATTAAAGATATGTTTACATCAGTTGATATGTATTTAATGAGTCTAGAAATGAGTTAAGTATTTTAACAATTTTCCTATAATTTATACACTTTATATACACTTTATCAAAAACTTTTTTGTTTTTTTATGCTAAGGTAATAGATAATTTTTTTAAGGAGAGTGTATGAAAAAAGTAATTAGTTTAGCTCTTGCTACAGCTTTAACTGCTGGGGTTGCAATGGCAAAGGAGATTAAAGTTGGTGCAGTAATGCCTATGTCAGGTCCAATAGCTGCATATGGGCAAGTAGCAAATTTAGGTGTTGAATTAGCACATAAATTACAACCTAAATTAAAAAATGGAGATACTATAAAAATAGTATTAATTGATAACAAAGGTGATAAGGTAGAGACTGCAAATGCTACTACTAGACTTATTTCTTCTGATAAAGTTGTTGCAATTTTAGGTGCATTAACTTCTACAAATACTGCTCAAACTATTGCAATTGCTGATAAAAAGAAAGTACCAGTTATTGCACCTGTTGCTACAAGTGACAAATTAACTGCAAGAAGAGACTTTGCAAATAGAGTTTGTTTTACTGATTCTTTCCAGGGGGAAGTTGTTGCAAATTATGCAAAAGAGCAAGGTTATAAAACTGCTGTAGTTATTGTTGACCAAGCACAAGTTTACTCTTTAGGTTTATCAAAAGCATTCCAAAAAGCATTTAAAGATAATGGTGGAGAATTATTAAAGAAAATCAGAGTTACTTCAGGTGACAAAGATTTTAAAGCAGTAGTATCACAAATCAAAAGTTTAAATCCTGATTTTATGTTCTTACCTTTATATCACCCAGAAGCTTCTATGATTGCAAGACAAGCTAAACAATTAGGTTTAGATAAACCAATGTTCTCTGGTGACGGTGTTGCTAACCAAACATTCATTGATTTAGGTGGGGAGTCTATAGAAGGTTATATGTTTACTGACTTCTTTGATTATACAAACCCTCCATCGCAAACTTCAGCAGAGTTTATTAAATTCCATGAAAAAGAGACTGGTAAAAAAGAAGTTAATTCATTTACAGCTTTAGGTGCAGATACTTATAATATCTTAATTGATGCAATGAATAGATGTGAAGATCCAACTGATTCAATTTGTATTAACAATGAAATTAAAAAAACAACTAATTTTGATGGTGTATCAGGTAAGATTACTATCAATTCTGAAGGTAACGCTACAAGATCAGCTGTTATTAAAGAAATTAAAAATGGAAAAGCACAGTTTAAAGCTACTGTAAATCCATAATCAAAACAATTAAAAAGTCTAGTAAATGCTAGGCTTTTTTTTAGAATAAAAAAAGTAATTTAATAGTAATAAGAGATTGCTTTTTTTATTGTATTTTATGAAAATTAATCGGGGAAAGAATGGATATTACAACGTTTATACAGCAGATGGTAAACGGTTTCAGTTTGGGGAGTATGTATGCCCTTATTGCAATCGGATATACAATGGTTTATGGTGTGCTAAGGCTTATCAACTTTGCACATGGTGATATTATGATGGTAGGTGCCTTTTTAGCTTATGCATGTATTGCAGTTTTCGGATTACCTTTTCCTGTTGCAGTGCTTCTTGCAGTTTGTTTATCTGCACTTGTAGGTATTTTAACAGATAAAATTGCATATAAGCCTTTAAGACATGCACCAAGAATTTCTTTGCTAATTACAGCAATTGGTATTTCATTTTTCTTAGAAAATGCTTTTACTGTTTTTGTAGGTGGAGTAAGACGAGCCTTTCCTGTTCCTGAATATATGGAGCATGTATTTAAAATATCTGAGATAACTTTCACTGTTTCTTCTATTATGGTTCCAGTTGTAACTTTAGGTTTATTAGTGGGGATTTTATTGGTACTTTATAAAACAAAGTATGGTATGGCAATTAGAGCATTATCTTTTGATTTTAAAACAGTTAATCTAATGGGAATTGATGCAAATATGATTATCTCTATTGTTTTTGCACTTGGTTCTGCACTTGCAGCAGTTGGAGGGATTTTCTGGGTTGTAAATTATCCTTCAGTTGAGCCTATGATGGGTGTTTTAGTTGGTCTTAAAGCCTTTGCAGCAGCTGTTGTAGGTGGTATTGGGTCAGTAACAGGAGCAGTACTTGGTGGATTTATTATAGGATTTACAGAAGTCGTAGTAATCGCTTTTTGGCCTGAATTAGGTGGATATAAAGATGCCTTTGCCTTTATCTTCTTAATTTTTGTACTTCTATTTAAACCAACTGGTATTATGGGTGAAGATTTAGAAAAGAGTAGGTTTTAATTATGATGAACGATGCAATTTTTACAAAACAAAGATTGATAAATCTAGCAATTATATTAACTGCAATATGGTTTACATGGTTTGCCCAAGTAACCTTTGATGAATATACAGTAAGAATTATAAATAATGTTGCAATTTTTGTTATTTTAGCAGTTTCATATAATCTTATTAATGGTGTAACTGGTCAGTTATCCTTAGAACCAAATGGATTTGTTGCAGTTGGTGCTTATGTTACAGCTATTTTAACTCTTGATGCAGATGCAATGCTTTATCAATTTGATTTAGAAGATCCTGCCCAATGGGTTTTAGCACTGCAAGCGGATTTTGCTTGGGCTTTACTTTTTGCAGGTATTGTTTCTGCATTATTAGCTTTAGCCCTTTCTTTTCCTGTATTTAGAGTAAGAGGTGATTATCTTGCAATTGTTACATTAGGTTTTGGTTTTATTATTAAAATTTTAGCAATAAACAATCCTCATATTACAAATGGTTCTTTAGGGTTAAATGATATTCCTGAATTTTCAAACTTGTATTGGACAGGAGGTATTGCAATTTTTGCAGTTTTAGCAATATTAAATATTATCTACTCAAAATATGGTCGTGCAATGAAAGCTGTGCGAGATGATGAAGATGCAGCTACTGCAATGGGTGTAAATACTTTTAAAACAAAGACTTTAGCATTTTGTACGTCAGCATTCTTTGAAGGTGTTGGTGGTGGTTTATTAGCTGCCCTTTTAACATCAATCAGTCCAGATTTATTTACATTCTTACTAACATTCCAATTACTAATTATCATTATTTTAGGTGGGTTAGGTTCTACAACTGGAGCAATTCTAGGAACAGTTTTTGTTATGGCTGGTTTAGAGTGGATGAGATTCCTAGACGAACCTATGAATATCTTTGGTTTCCAAACAGAAGGAACACCTGGTATGAGAATGGTTGTCTTCTCTTTAATTTTAATTATAGTAATGCTATTTGCAAGAGAAGGAGTAATGGGTAAAAAAGAGTTATTTGACTTAAAATGGTTTAAAAAGAAAAAGGCAGACAAATGATTTTAGAAGTACAAAATGTAACTAAAAAATTTGGTGGAGTAACTGCCATAAAAGACACAAGTTTTCATGTAAATGCAAAGGAAATTTATGGTCTTATTGGTCCAAATGGGGCTGGTAAAACTACTATGTTTAATGTTATTACAGGAAATTATGAACCAACAGAAGGTGCAGTAAAATTTCATGGACAAAGAATTGATGGAATAAAACCATATAAAATTGTGCATAGAGGAATAGCAAGAACATTTCAAAATATTAGACTTTTTAATTCTATGAATGTATTAGACAATATTTTAATAGGTTTTGATTATCAAGCTGAATACAGTTATTTAGAAGCAATATTTAGATTACCAAGATTTTTTAAAGAAGAAAGAAGAGTAAGAAAAAGAGCTTTTGAAATTATGGAAGTTTTAGGTATTTCCCAATTTGCAGATGAAATGGCTACATCATTATCTTATGGAAGTCAAAGAAAAGTAGAAATAGCAAGAGCTTTAGCAGCTTCTCCTCAACTTTTACTTCTTGATGAACCAGCAGCAGGTATGAATCCTCAAGAAACAGATGAGCTTGCTGAACTTTTCTTTAAGATTAGAGATGAATTTGATGTAACAATTTTACTAATTGAACATGATATGAAGTTTGTAAATAAGCTTTGTGATAGAGTTATGGTTTTAGACTATGGAAAAACAATCTTTGAAGGACATATAAAAGATGCAATTAAAGATGAAGAAGTAATTAAAGCTTACCTTGGAGATTTTAAACATGCTTAAAATAAAAGATTTAAAAGTTTATTATGGATTAATAAATGCAGTTAAAGGTATTGAGTTTGAAGTAAGTGAAGGACAGATTGTTTCATTAATTGGAAGTAATGGTGCTGGAAAAACTTCAACTTTACAATCAATAGTAAATGATGTTAAAAAAACAGGTGAAATAAGCTTTAAAGGTGATGATATCTCTAAACTTAAAACTCATAAAATTATTAAAAATAATATTGCATTAGTTCCAGAAGGAAGAAGATGTTTTCAGAATTTAACTATTGAAGAAAACCTTAGAATGGGTGCTTTTAACAACGATGAAAATTATGAAAGACTACAAGAGCATATGTTTGAGTTATTTCCTAGACTTGTGGCAAAAAAAGGTCAATTAGCTGGAACTATGAGTGGAGGGGAACAACAAATGCTTGCTATTGCAAGGGCATTAATGAGTTCTCCAAAACTTCTTATGCTTGATGAACCATCACTTGGTCTTGCTCCAAAGATTGTAGGAGAACTTTTTAAGACTATTGAAAGATTAAGAGATGAAGGAATTACTATTTTATTAGTCGAACAAAATGCTTTTGCTGCATTGGAAATCTCTGATTATGCCTATGTTCTAGAAAATGGTAAAATAGCTTTAGAAGGAACTGGAGCTGAACTTATCGATTCTGATGAAATTAGAGAAAAATATTTAGGTGGGTAAAACCCACTTAAAGTATACTTTATTTAACTATTATTAACTTTTATTTACTACAATTGCTTTATAAATTATAAATACAAATATTTTTATTAGGATTACAATGCTATTAATGAAATTAGAAACAAAAGAGAAATTCTCATTTTTACAACTTGCACACTATTTAGCGAGAATTGACAATGATTATGGTGAAAAAGAACAAGAAGTTATTTTAGAATATTGTGCAGAAATGGGAATTGAAAATGATGAAGATTTTGAGTTAGAAAGTTTTGATTTATATAATATTTTAAAAGACTTTAAAAGTTTAAAGAGTAAAAAAATAGTTATTTTGGAGTTAATGATTTTGATTCATGCTGATGATAAGTTTGATTTTGAAGAAAGAAACCTTATTTTCCAGATAAATGAAATCTTTAAATTATCTCAAAAAGAAATAGAGTTTTATTCTCAATGGGGAAAAGCAACAGCAGCATTATATACCCAAGGCAAGCTCTTTATAGAGTAGTAAAAATGAAACTTTTTTCATTTTAAATAATTTAATTGGTTTATTTGGATAAAATAATCGCTATGGATATCATCAGTACATTAAATAATAAAATAGAAAAACTTATACATGAATATGAACTTCTTAAAAAAGAGAATGAATTATTAAAACGTGACTTAGATGATTTAAAAAATGAGAATGATGAATTAGAAAGAAATAACCAAGATATGCTTTTAAAAATCGATAGTACGTTAACTTTCGTTGAGGCAAAGAGTAGTGGAAAATAAAGTGACATTTCATATAAATAATATGGCTTATACAATCACTGTAGATGATAAACTTAAAGATGAAATTACAAGATACTTATCTACAGATAAAAACTTAGATACAAAAGAGTTGCTAGCAGCTTATATAAGAGTTTCTCAGCAATACGTGCGACTAAAAGATGATGTTGAGGCTGTAACTGAAAAACTACCAAACTTATAAAGCTTATGAAAAAGGCATTTTCACTTATTGAAATTATTATTGTAATTGTAGTTATCTCTATAATTGCGAGTTTTCTAATAAGTAAATATGCTACTACTATAAATAGTACAGTAAAAACTACTGTAAAAGCAGATATAGCATTAATTAATAGTGCTATATCGAAAAAAAATACTAAAAATATATTGCTAAATAAAGCAGAAATTACTTATTTAGATAATGCAATAACAAATCAAAAAGGATTAGAGATTTTTGATAATATTTTACAAGTACCCTTGATTTCAACAAACTTATCTCAAAAAGAGCTTGGCAAATGGATCAAAATGTCTAAAGATAAATATAGAGTTTATATTTCAAAACAAGAGTTTTTAGAGTATAGATTTAAAAATGATATATTTTCTTGTGTAAGTGATTTAAAACTTTGTAAAGAGTTTGAATAATGAATTATTATGAAGTATCTTTACTAAAATCACCACTTGAACCTTTAACCTTTCAATATGAAGAAGAACTAGAACTTGGAACTAAAGTTGAAGTTCCTTTACGAAATAGAAAAAACTATAGTGATGCTGTTGTAGTTAAAAAAGTAGAAAAGCCAAGCTTTAAATGTAGTGATATAAAGGTTATTACAGAGTTCTTTTATGATGCAAAAACCTTAGAAATAGCAAAATTTATTTCCCAATATTATGTGTGTTCTTTAGGGGAAGCTCTTAGTATTTTTATTCCTTTTAACAAAAAGTATGAAAATAAAAATATAAAGCAAGAATTTGACTCACAAATAGAGTTATCACCTAAACAGAAAGAAGCTTATGATTTTTGTGAAGATAAAAAACAAGCTTTACTTTTTGCAAATACAGGAAGTGGTAAAACAGAAGTTTATATAAAAACTATTGAAGAAGTTTTAAATCAAAGTGGGCAAGCAGTACTTCTTATGCCTGAAATTTCTTTAACACCTCAAATGCAAAAAAGACTGGAAAAGGTTTTTTCTACTTCTGTAGCTATTTGGCATTCAAAAATTACTAGAAAGAAAAAAGAAGAAATCCTACAAGGTTTACAAGAAGGAAGTATCAAACTTGTAGCAGGAGCTAGGTCTGCACTTTTTTTACCCTTTGATAATTTACAATTAATAGTTGTAGATGAAGAGCATGATGAATCATATAAAAGTGATTCAAAGCCAAGATATCATGCAAAAGATTTAAGTATTTATATTGCAAAGAAGTATGATATTAAACTTATTTTAGGAAGTGCAACAGCTTCTATCTCTTCTTTTTCAAAGCTACCTTTTTATAGGTTAAAGCAGACTTTTTATGATACAAGAAAGAAAATAGAGTTTGATGATTCATCTTTAGATATCTCTTTAAAGGTATTAAATAAAATAAAACAGACTTTAGATAATCAAAATCAAGTAATTGTATTTTTACCTACTAGAGCAAATTATAAATATCAAATTTGTACTACTTGTGGAAAATCAGTTGAATGCCCTTATTGTTCTGTTTCGATGAGTTTACATAAAAATGATTTAGCCTTAAAGTGTCACTATTGTGGATATGCTCAAAAAATACCAGAAACTTGTCCTTCTTGTAATAATGGAGTAATTCATAATCTAAGAGTAGGAACAGCACAAATTGAAGAACAGCTAAATGAAATGTTCCCTGAAAAAGTAGTAAAAAGATTTGATAGAGATGAAATTAAAACAGATAATAAACTAAAAAAGATTTTAAATGATTTTAACAACAATAAAATTGATATTTTAGTGGGAACTCAAATGCTTTCTAAAGGTCATGACTATCATAATGTGAAACTTGCAGTTGTTCTTGGAATTGATTCAATTTTAAATATGAACTCTTATAAAGCAAGGGAAAAGGCTCTATCTTTACTTATTCAAATAGCAGGAAGAAGTGGAAGAAAAGGTGATGGTGAAGTAATTGTTCAAACCCAAAACCAAGATTTCTTTGCAGAATATTTGCAAGAGTATGATTATGCAGATTTTTTAAAAGAGGAGTTAGAGTTTAGAGAAGATTTATATCCTCCTTTTTTAAAAATGGCAAAAGTTGTATTTGCACATGCAAATGGACTTAAAGTAAAAGATGAATTAGACAAATATGTTAAACTTTTAAAACAAAAAGAGAATATTCAAGTAGTAGGTTTTGGACAATGTGCAATATTTAAAGTTGCCAATAAATATAGATATGAAATAATTTTACGTTCTTCAAATGTAAAAGCCTTATTACAAGCCTTACATAGCATTGATTCTTCTATGGCATCCATTGATATGGATACAGTCTATTAATTAATCTTTAGTCTTCTTATTGTATAATCGAGCCTAAAAATAATAAGGAAAAATAATGGCTTTTACAAAAGATGATTTTAAAGAACTAGTATCAAATATCCAATCTCAAGACTGGTACAAAAATCCAATTGGTTTTGGTATCGCAAAAGTAGATAGAGGACAATTAAACCCTGAAAAAATTTTACAAGCAACATATCCTGTAGTAAACTGGGAAGAAAACTATGGAAGTGCTGCGATTTTTTTAAATGCATTAAAAGAAGCAGGTGAAGAAATTGATACTTCTAAATCAGAATTAGTATTTAATATCAGTGACAAATTTTTAACAACTTGTATTGAGTCTTTTAGACCATATATTTCAGAAGCAAAAGGACAAGAGCATAGAAATGTTCAAGTTATTTCTACTTTAGCTTCGTTACCAATTGATTCAGGTCTTACTGCTGATGATTATAAAGTTGTATTTATTTTTGAAGATACAAACCCAACAAGTGCAGAGTCTGTATATTTAAAACTTTATGCTTTATCAACTGGAAAAGCAGCACTTAGAGGTTTAAATCTTGATGGTGCCTTTGGTCAATTACATAATAGTGCTTGGGTTGGAAATCAACCAATTGAATTAGACTGGTTAAGAGAAAATGAAATTTCATTAAAACTATCTGGAAAATATCCAAGTATTACAAAAGTTGATAAATTCCCTCAATTCTTAGACCATGTAATTCCTGCAGATAACACAAGAATTTTAGATACAAATAAAGTTAGATTTGGTGCTCAATTAGCAGCTGGAACTACTGTAATGCCTGGTGCTGCATATATTAACTTTAATGCTGGAACTGAAGGTGCAGTTATGGTTGAAGGTAGAATTTCTTCAAGTGCAAAAGTAGGTGCTGGTTCTGATGTTGGTGGAGGAGCTTCAATTCTTGGTGTTCTTTCTGGTACTGATGGTGTTCCTGTAACTATTGGTGAGAATACATTATTAGGTGCTAATTCTTGTACTGGTACTGCAATTGGTGATTCTTGTATCTTAGATGCAGGTGTAACAATTTTACCAGGTACTAAAATTACTCTTTCTGAAAAAGCAGTTGAGCAATTAAAAGAGATTAACCCAGATAAAGAAATTTCTACTGTTATGAAAGGTATGGATTTCTTAGGTGTTAATGGAGTACACTTTAGAGTTAACTCTCAAACTGGTCAAACAGTTGCAATGAGATCAACAAGAGAAGTTAAATTAAACTCAGACTTACACTAAAGCTTTTTAAGCTTTAGTCTAAGTGAATTTAGAACAACTGTAACTGAACTAAAACTCATAGCTATTCCTGCATATACTGGTGATAACATAAGTCCAAAGAATGGATATAAAATGCCTGCTGCAAGTGGAATACCTATTGCATTATAAATAAACGCCCAGAAAAGATTTTGTTTTATAATCTTCATTGTTTCAATTGATAGTTTAATACTTTTAGAAATAGAGTTAAGCTCATTGTTTACTAAAATTATATCTCCTGCATCTTTACTTATATCAGCTCCAGAGTTTAAAGTTACTCCAATATTAGCTTGTTTGATTGATGGAGCATCATTTATTCCATCTCCTACAAACATAACTTTACCTTTTTCTTGAACTTTTTTAATTACATCGAATTTTTGTGTTGGAATAACTTCACTATAAACTTCATCAATACCAATTTTAGAAGCAATTTTAGAAGCAGTAATTTTATTATCTCCTGTTAATAAAATAGCTTTGATATTTTGTTTTTTTAGATTTTCAATTAACTCTTCTGCATTCTCTTTTAGTTCATCTTCAAGGGCAAATGAACCAATACTTTCATTTTCTAAAGAAGCTAAGATAACACCATTTGCTAACTCTAATCTTTCATTATAAAACTCTAAGTGAGACTCTTTTATTGAAATATTATTCTCTTCTAAAAGTTGTCTGTTTCCAAGTAAAATTAACTGATTATCTATTTTAGCTTTTATTCCTCTTCCTGCAAGGATTTCTAAATCTTCTACCTCATAGTTTTGTTTTTCTATATCTTTTAAATAGTTTACAACAGCTTTAGAAATAGGGTGTTCACTTAAACTTTCAACAGCTAATATTTTAGAGAAGTATTTTTCATCTATATCTGTTTTAGTTACAGCTATTTCACCTTTTGTTAAAGTTCCTGTTTTATCAAAAACTGCATATTGTATATCTTTAATAACTTCTAAGACTTCAGGGTTTTTGATTAAAATACCTTCTTTCGCTCCTTTACTTACAGAACTTACAATTGCAATTGGAGTAGCAAGTCCTAAAGCACAAGGACAAGAGATAATAAGTACCGAGATACTTGCTAAGATAGCATTTTGCATCTCTCCAACTACTGCCCATATAATAAAAGTAGCCATAGCTATAATAATTACAGAAGGTACAAAGATATTTGCTATTTTATCTGCAAATCTACTAATAGGTATTTGTTTACTTTGAGCTGATTTTAAAAGATTGATTATCTTTGATAAAGTTGTATCACTTGCTAGTTTTGTCACTTTTACTGTGATTACACCATTTGTGTTTAAAGTTCCTGATAATACTTCATCTCCTACTTCTTTAAAGACAGGCATTGATTCACCTGTAATCATTGAAGTATCTATATCTGCACGACCTTTTATAATCTCTCCATCAGCAGGTATCTTTTCTCCTGTTTTAACTAAAATCTTATCATCTATTTTAAGTTCGCTTGCAAGTATTTCTTTAGAATTTTCTTTTTCATCTAGTAGATTTGCTATGCTAGGAGCTAAAGTCATTAGTTTTTTTAAGAAATCACTTGCTTTTTGTTTTGAGCGTTCTTCTAAAAATCTTCCTAATAATACAAATGAAATAATAACAGCTGCTCCATCAAAATATAGGAACCTTAAATGTTCTGGGAATAGGTTAGGGAAGAACACAACAAAAGTAGAATAAAAGTATGCAGCACTTGTTCCTAGGGCAACTAAAACATTCATGTCATAGTTTCTGTTACTTAAAGCTTTATATGCTAATTTATAAAATCTAGCACCACAAAAAAACTGTACAACTGTTGCAAGTGCGAAGATAGCATATTGTTTGGCTGATACATCAACTATACTTGAAAACATGATTATAAACATAAATGCAGTTATAGTCATTGAAATAGAGAAAAGGTTTTTAAGATTTTTAAACTCTTTTTCTTGGGCTTTTTCTAGGTGGGAAAAATCTTCTTCAACTTTATATCCAAGAAGTTCAATTTTTTTTACAAGGGTATCTTTTGTCATAGTTTCAGTATCAATAGTAAACTCTCCTTCACTAGAAGCAAAACTTACTTTTGTACTTTCAACACCCTTTTGTTTATTTAAAAACTTTTCAATTCCATTTGAGCAATTAACACAAGTCATACCTGAGATGTTTAAATTTATTTTCTCTTTTGACATAGGGTTACACCTTTTCTTTTAGGATTAGTTTTAGTAAATCTTTTATGTATTTATCTTTTATGAAATAAAAAGACATTTTCTTATCTTTTTTGAAATCAACTATTCCATATTTTTTAAGAGTTCTTAACTGATGAGAAACATGAGATTGAGGGATTTCAAGTAAATTTGTCATCTCTCCAACACATATCTCATAATCTATTAATGCATATAGCATTTTTGCTCTAGTTGGGTCAGCAAGTGCTTTAAATACATTTGATATATCTATTAATTTATCTTGTGAAGGAAGAACTTTAGTTATATCAGAAATATAACTAATATCTTCACAACAAGATCTAATTAGTTTTTTTTCTTCACAAGCACACATTTTAGTTTTCTATAATTTCAAACCCAAGGTCTTTCATCTCTTCTTTAAATTTTGCTTCACTTGATTCATCAGCTATTTCAACTGTTACTTCTTTTGGACTTTTTGTTAAATCTACATTTATTTCTCCAAACTCTTCTTCTAATGAACCTTTAATTAAATTTGAACAATTTTGACAATTGATATTGTTTGCTTTAAACGTTTTTTGCATAATAATTCCTTTTATATGATAAATATTTCATATGATATTATCATCATATAAGTAGAATGTCAATAGTAAGTTAAATTAAATTTTGAAATATTATTATTTGATTTTATCAATAATTATAAAAAGTTCATTTAGAACTTCACTTTCAATTATTATACAAAGTAAAAAGATTACTTCAAACTTGAATAGAAAGAAAATATTTCCTTTGTCATTTAAGAAGTTAAAATTTTTTTTGAATATATCATAAGTGTGCATAGATAAACTATGCTTAACATTTTGTTTGTACCAATGTATATAGGCTTCTCTTTTTACAATAGCTTTTTTTGAAATAATTTCATATAAGAAATAAACATGAAGAATCGCTATAAAAAATGAGCTAAATAAAAATATATTTGTTGCTAAAAAATAGATTAAAATAATTATAAATGGATACATTATAATAAAGCAACTAAGTTGTTTATGGTGATGGTAAATATAGTTTATCAAAAAATATTTAGAACCTAAATTTTTTGATATATTTTTATTAAAGATGATTATGTTAACTAAAGTTATAATAAAAGCAATAATATGTAAGTGAAGTAAAGAAAACATGCTAACTCCTTATATTGGTAAATAGCAATTTCACTTCTTAAATTTATCAAAGAGTTAGTTAAGCAAAATAAAAATTATTTAATAAAATTTTAATTTTAATCTATTTGTAAAGTTATAGATTTATTTTTTTAACATCTTAAAATATTCTTCTCTTGGAATTTCTTTGGCTCCAAGACTTTCTAAGTGTTCATTATGTACTTGACAATCAATTAGGTTTATGCCATTTTCTTTTGCTTGTTTGCATAGATGATAAAAAGCAACTTTTGAAGCATCACTAACTTTAGCAAACATACTCTCTCCACAAAAAACATCATCTATTAAAACTCCATAAAGACCACCAACTAATTCATCATTTAAGTATGTTTCTATAGAGTATGCATATCCTAGTTTATGAAGGTTTGTATATGCTTGAATAAAATAATCATTTATCCAAGTGTCATCTTCATGTTTTCTTTTAATACTTGCACAATTTTTCATAACCTCTTCAAAGTTTTCATTTGTTTTTACAACAAAACCTTTGTTTTTGATTGTCTTTTTAAGGCTTTTTGATACCTTCATTTCTTCTGGGTATAAGACCATTCTTTGTTGAGGAGAAAACCAGTGAATATGATTATATTCATCCATGAACCAAGGGAATAAACCATTTTTATAAGCATTTAGTAGTCTTTGTGGATGAAAGTCTCCTCCAACTGCAACTAAATCATTATTCATCATATCTAAAGTAGGAAAGTCAAAGTTATCTTCATCAAGTAAGTATATTTTTTCAATTGGTTCTAAAAGTGTCATGGATGAATATTATCTAAAAAAAATTAAAGAATCTTAAGTTTTAAAAATCAAACTAGAATGAAAGATTTCATCTAGTTTGATTTTTTTTTATTTTTGGTGAAATTTATTTTTATTTGTTGCTTCCACAATATCATTTGCAATTGAATTTGTTTCTTGCGAAATATAATTAGTTTTATCTGCAATAGAAGCATTTTCTTGAGTAAATCTATCTAGTTGATTTACTGCATCACTAATTTGGTTCATTCCTGAACTTTGTTCTCTGGCTGCATTTGTAACATCATTAATTAGATTACTAGTTTGTTTAATATTATCTTCTAATTCTTGGAAGCCATTGATCATTTCTGAACTAATATTTTTACCATCATTAGCTTTAATTGTTGCATCTTCTACTAAAATCTTAATCTCTTTAGCTGCTTGAGCAGATCTTGCAGCTAAATTTCTCACTTCTTGTGCAACAACTGCAAAACCTTTTCCAGCTTCACCAGCAGTTGCTGCTTCTACTGCTGCATTTAAAGATAGAATATTTGTTTGGAAAGCTATTTGATCAATAACAGTAATTGCTTCATTAATCATAGTTACTTTCTCATTAATCTCTTCCATAGAAACAGAAGTTTTAGTTGCTAAATCTTTACCTTTATGAGCAGAAGTTTGAGTTTCTGAAGAGATCTTTAACATCTGTTGTGCTTTTTCATTAGTTTGTCTAATATTACCTGTTATCTCTTCAATAGAAGCAGCAGTTTCTTCTAAAGAAGCAGCTTGACTTGTTGCATTTTCACTTAGAGTTTTAACATTAGTTGATAATTCTAAAGATTTCTCTTTTAAAGTCTCACCATCTTCTTTATTATCTTGTAGCATAATAGTTATCATTTTATTTAAATCTAAAATATCTCTTCCTATCTTACCACTATTTGCTTCATCTAAAGATTTTGTAAAGTCTCTATTTGCATATTGTTCTAATGCATCACTTAAGTTGTTGATATTTTTACCAACAAGTTTTTCTAAATTGTCAAGCATATTGTTAAGTAAATTTTTTAACTCTTCAAGAGATTCATTATTTGTTGAAGTTAAAATTCTTTCATCTAATAATCCATCACTAACTTTATTTACAATAACTTTTACATCATTTATTACTTTATTGTCTTGTTCTATAATTGTTTTTGTTTTATCTATATTTTCATTAATAAGTGATGCCATTTTTCCAATTTCATCTTTTGCAGTAATCTTGATTGGATTAATATCTTTTTTCTCTTTATTTACATATTTAAAAAAATCAAGTAAACCATGTTGAAAATAATCTAATGGATTAAATACAACTTTATTTAAAATAATAACAACAGCAATTGTTAAAATTATAATTAAAATTAAAACTGCAATAATTGAGCTAGTAATAGAAGAAGTGATGTTTTCATCTGTTAATTGGTTTAATTTTGCAATCTCTTTTTCAGCATCAATTATATAAGCACCTGTACCTATAATCATATCCCACGGTTCAAATTTTTGTACATAAGAGAACTTTTCAAAGTCACCTTTTTTACCAGGAATTGTCCAAAAATACTTAACTAAACCACCATCTTTCGATGCATTTGCAGTTTTTACAATTTCTTGGTAAAGATATGTTCCTTTTTTATCTTGTAAATCAGTCATATCTTTTCCAACTAAAGATGCTTTTGCTCCATGGGCTAAAACAACATGATTTGAGTCATTTACCCAAAAATAACCAGTTTTTCCATATTTCATCTTTTCTATTGCTTTTAGTGCTTCTTCTTTCATCTTTTCATTGATATCATCAATATAAGCACCAGTACCTATAATCCAGTTATATGGCTTAAATACTTTTACAATAGAAGCTTTAAATACAGTTTTTTTGCTACTTGGGTTATAAAATGAATATTCTATAAATGCTTTATCTTCTTTATTTTTATTTAGTGCCTCTACACCAAGTTCTACAAAGGGAACTTTAGGAGTGTTTTTAAAATATTGTCCACTTAACTCTTTTTTGATTGGGTGCATTACCATTTTATAATCGAAATCATTTATCCAAAAATATCCTGAGGTTCCATATCTTGTATCTTCAACAATTGATTTTATTCTTTTCTTTAGTTCTTGTTCACTTAAAATATTTTTATTCTTTTCATACTCTGCTTCAATAATAGAAAACAAAAATCCTGATTGTTCTGTAATATAATCTTCAACTTCGCTTTTTACTTTATCTTTTGAGGTTCTTTCATAATATGACTCAACTGTTTTAAAAGCTAGTGAAACATAATGCTTTAACTCTTTTTCTTTATTTGCATAGGCAGTTTTTTCAGTTTGATTTACTACCAATGTTGAAGTATTTTTTAAAGATGAAACAACTTCAAATAGCATATAAAGAGCTACTATTAAAATAGCAATAATTACGGTTGATAAAAGCTTAACTTTGATAGAAGCATTTTTTATCATTATTTATCCTTTATTTTCTTCTTTGGTCGCAATTATTATACTCTATAATTAATATATTTAAAATAAAGCTATTTGATAAAAGTACGATGAGTTGGGTTCTGATAGTTATTATTAATTATTACAAATATGACGAATGTGACACTTTAGTATATTACTTTTATTGGAAGAAAAAAGTCTAATTCAAAAAATTCATCTTTTTCTAGAAAATGATTTTTTTTATATATAGAGTAAGATGGTATTGTTTTTGCTTCATACCCTGAATTTGGGAGCCATTCATTATAAATATATGCCATATATTTCAGTACATCTCCATATTTTCCTTTTAAGGTAAATACAGCACAAATACTACTTGGAATTTCTAAAATAGGAAGGTTAGAAAATTTATGTTCATCTATTTTTATGCATGCAATATATGAAGCTTCTTCTTTTAATGTAATAGTTGGATTATCATGTTGTATTCCTATTTGAATAGGATCTTTTATTCCTAGTTCAAAGCTAAGAGATAGAAGTCTTTGCCAAGTATTTGTAATGTTTTTACCATAACCTTTATGTCTGATATAAAGACATTTTACTGTTTCACAAAATTTAATGGTAGGCTCTACTTTTTCTTTTATTTCTAGACTTTCATAGCTTTTAATAATTTCTTGTGAAAACTTTTTATAACCATCTTTTTTCCACTCTTTTGGAGTATTATTAAATTTCTTTTTAAAAGCTTTTATAAAAGAGGAATGGGAATTAAAGCCACATGCATTTGCTATCTCACTAATAGTTGAGTATTTATTTACAATTAAAAGATTTGCAGCTTTTTGAAGTCTTATTGAAGTAATCATTTCAAAAAGATTCATTCCAGTCTCTTCTTTAAAGATTCTATGGAAGTGATATTTACTTACTGAATTTTTTTTTGCTAACTCTTCTAAAGTTATATTTAGTTCAATATTTTTATTTATATAGTAAATTGTATCGTTAACAATTTTAGAACGAATTATCTTTGTATCTTTTTTCATAAATTAATTATATCAAAAATAGCAATATAGAACAAAAAAAATGAAATTTAGGATAAAGAATAAAATTAAAAAAAAGAGTAAAGTTTAGATAATTAAAAAAAAGGAAAAGTAATGAACAATTTAAAAAGGTCATATATTAGGGAAATACTTGATGCAATTGATGAAAATACTATCTCTTTTGCTGGTGGCTTGCCAAATGAGGATCTATTTCCATCAAAACAGTTAAAAAAAGCATCAAAAAAAGTATTTAAAAATAAAAACTCATTACAATATAGTAAATCTCAAGGTGTTGATTCTTTAAGAGAAAAAATAGCTAGTTTTTATACTAAATATTATGATTTTGAGACAAGCAAAGATGAAATATTAATTACAACAGGGAGTCAACAAGCATTTGATATTATTTTAAAAAGTTTAGATGCTAAAAATTTAGTGGTTGAAAGTCCTTCTTATATTGGAGCTTTATCAGCTTTTAAAATCTTGAAAACAAATATTCAAGAGTTTAAAACATTTGAGCAACTTCAAAACATATTAAAAAAAGATGATATCGTTTATAGTGTAAGTGATTATCAAAATCCATCTACAAATACATATACAAAAAAACAAAGAGAAGAGTTTGCTAATATTTTACATAAAAAAGATGTTTATTTTATTGAGGATGCTGCATATAGTCTATTAAGTTTTGATGGGAAAATTAGAAAACCTATTTCACGACTTTATAAAGATAAGTCTTATCATTTAGGAACATTTTCTAAAATTGTTGCTCCAGGTCTTAGAGTAGGTTGGATTAGAGCAAATAAAGAGTTAATTGAGAAAATATTAGCTGTAAAAGAGTCTTTAGATTTACATACTTCTACTTTTAATCAAATGTTAATTGATACATATTTAGATGAAAATGATGTATTTAAACATATTAAAAAGAATGCAAAAAACTATAAAAAAAGAATGAATTTTATGGCAGATTGTATGGAAAAATATCTACCAAATTTTGAGTTTAAAAGACCAAAAGGTGGAATGTTTATATATGGAAGATTTAATAATATTGATGACAGTATGAATCTAGCAAAAGAAGCATTAAAAGAAAATGTTGCTTTTGTACCTGCAGAAGTTTTCTATTTTGATAATCAAAAAAGTAATGAAGCAAGATTTAATTTTACAAATTGTGATTTTAAAAAGACAAAAAAAGGAATAAAATTATTGTCAGAATTAACTAAACGATAAGTTAGTTATATATTTTGATATAAATGAAGAGAAATATACATTTAAAAGATTTGTTTTTATAATTAGTTTCAAAGTGTAGTTATAAGTAGCTATTAAGACAATAGTAAAAAAAATAAGTAAATAGTAAAATTATTTTATATAAGAAAGTTGCATATTTTATACATTTTTTTAGTAAGAATAGAGCTAAAATTTTGTATAATCGTCCCTTAATTTTAAAATTTAAGGACATATTTATGTTTAAGCTAAACGAACATAAAACAAATGTTTTTACTGAATTTTCTGCTGGATTTACAACATTTTTAACAATGATGTATATTGTTCCTGTAAATGGTTTTATTTTAGCCGATGCAGGACTTCCAATGGAAGCAGTAATCACAGCAACTGCGTTAATTACTATTTTAGCAACACTATTTAGTGGTTTATGGTCTAATACTCCAATTGCTATGTCAGTTGGAATGGGATTAAATGCATACTTCTCTTATGGATTAGTATTAGGAATGAAAATACCTTGGCAAACAGCACTTGGAATTGTTTTTCTTTCTGGTATTTTATTTGTGATTCTATCTTTTACGAACTTTAGAGTTTGGATTATGACTTCTATTCCTATGAATCTAAGACGTGCAATTTCTGCTGGTATTGGTACTTTTATTGCCTTTATTGGTTTAAAACAAATGGGTATGATTGTTGATAATCAAGCTACATTAGTTTCACTTGGTGATTTTTCTAACTCTAATGTTTTACTTGGAGTTTTAGGATTAGTATTATCTTTTGCTTTTTACTCTTATAAAGTTAAAGGGGCATTTGTACTTTCTATAGCAATTACATCTATTGTTGCCTGGATATCAGGTTTAGGTAATTTACCAACAGAGTTTTTTAGTGCTCCTGCATCTATTGCACCAATTGCACTTGAACTTGATATTGCTAGTGCATTAACTCTATCTTTACTTCCTGTAATCATTACATTTTTAATTACTGATATGTTCGATACATTAGGAACTTTAACTGGTGTTGGTACAAGAGCAGAATTATTCCAAGAAAATAATAAAGATGACAAATCTTTACAAAAAACTTTAGAAGCAGATGCAATGGCAACTACTGCTGGTTCTTTACTTGGTGTATCAACTACAACTGCATTTATTGAAAGTGCTTCTGGAGTTGAAGCAGGTGGAAGAACAGGTTTAACTGCTGTATTTACAGCTGCATTTTTTGTTTGTACTCTTTTTATGTTACCATTATTTAAATCAATTCCAGGAAATGCAATTTATCCTGTTTTAGTTGTTGTTGGAGTATTAATGTTTACAGAGTTAGGAAAAATCAACTTTGAAGAAACTGATTTAGCAACAAGTGCAGGTGCATTTTTTATTGTAGTTTTAATGCCATTAACTTTTTCAATTACAAATGGTATTGCTGCAGGATTCATAGTATATACAATTATTAAACTAGCTAAGAATCAATACAAAGATTTAAACTTAGGAATTCTAGTAATTACATTCATAAGTTTATTAGCATTTATTTTATAAGGGTTTTTTTTGGAAAAATATTATTACGGTTACGAAGAGTTTAGAGATGACACACAAGCTTTAGTTGATAAGTGTAGAGGTTTTGAACCAGATGTTCTTTTAGCAGTTGCAAGAGGTGGTTTAACTTTAGCACATCTAATGGCACAAGCAATGGATATGAGAAATTTATATGCATTAAATTCTATTCACTATGAAGGTGAATTAAAACTTGATACATTTAATATTTTCAATATTCCTGATGTATCTCATGCAAAAAGAGTACTAATTATTGATGATATTGTTGACTCTGGTGAAACAATGAGAGAAATTTTAAAAGTATTACATGAAAAATTTCCTAAAGTTGAGTTCAAATTAGCAACAATCTTTAGAAAAGAAACAGCGGTTTTACAACCTGACTATTCTGTAAAAGAAGCTGATAAATGGATTGACTTCTTCTGGGAAGTTGACGTTAAGTAACAGTTTAGATTTTAATCTAAACTGTTATTCTCTATAAATTATATACTTTCTATATAAGTCTTTACTATTTTAGATAAATTTCAAGTGATTTTATTGTATAATGTTTTCACAAATTTAAATTATGGAATAGGACGAGATGACTTTTATTGAATTTAAAAAACTTTTATTGGATGCAGAACTTACAATACCAAAATTCACAGCTTTAATTAAAGTTAGTGAAAAGAATATTCAATCTTACAAGAAAAAAGAGCAAGTACCAAATGCAATTGCAGCAGTAGCAGCTTGTTTTGCAAAAATGAATCAAGAAGGTATGGATTATAAAACTTTAATTAATGACCTTGATTTAATAAAAAAAGAGAAAAAAGGTGCAGGTTTTTCTTCAAAAAAGAAAGAGAAAAAAAATAAAGAAAACGATTAATCTTTTTTAGCTATACTTCCCAAAAAATTTGGGAAAAGTAAATGAATATAAATAAAAATGTTAGATTTTTTCTAACTATTTCTTCTATCATGATGGCACTTGCCATTGCAATTGGGGCTTTTGGAGCACATGGTTTAAAAGCAATTGTTTCAGCACAGTTATTAGTAACGTATAATACTGGTGTTGAATATCATTTTTATAACACCTTAGGACTTTTTGCAGCAACATTTATGATGTATTTAAAGCCAGATTCAAAGGGTGTAAAAATAGCAGCTTGGCTTATTTTAGTAGGAATGATAATTTTTTCATTTTCATTATATACTTTAGTTTTATTAAATATGCCAATATTAGGTGCAATCACTCCTATTGGAGGAACACTTCTAATTATTGCATGGATTATTTTAGCAATTTCATTTTATAAGGAAAAATAGTAGATGAACGTAATTGATAGAATTGAGCATATAAGAGATGCAAGATGGTTTTCTAACCTTACAACTTTTATTATTTTAGCATATGCTTCAGTTTTAGGATTTAAAACAATAGATGAAGTAGAGACTAATTATGCGATATTTTTACAGTTTGCAGATATTTTTGTAACTATATATTTTATATTTGAAATAGCCATAAAAATGGTAGCAGAAAAGAAGTTAATAAACTTTTTCAAATCTGGATGGAATGTTTTTGATTTTACTATTGTTGTTATTACTCTTTTACCACTAGAACAATCAGGTTTTGCAGCAATTGCAAGGATGTTGAGAGTATTTAGAGTATTAAGACTATTTACTGCACGTCCTGAGTTAAAAGCAATTATTGATATGCTAATTAAGGCTATTCCTTCAATTATTGATATTGTGATTTTAATGTTTATTATTTTTTATATTTATGCAATTATTGGGAATTTTTACTTCCAAGATTTACCATCTGGATTATGGAAAGACTTCTTAGTGTCTATGCTTACACTATTTAGAGTTCTTACCTTTGAAGATTGGACAGATGTAATGTATGAAGCAATGGAAGTTTATCCAATGGCTTGGATTTATTTTGTATCTTTCGTTATTATTGCGGCATTTGTATTTTTTAACCTTTTTGTTGCTGTTATCATTGGTGAAATGCAAAAAATTCAAGAAGCAGATTTCCACGAGGAAGTACATGAAGATAGTAAAAAATTAGATGTTTTATTAGAAGAGATTAAAACTTTAAGACAAGAGGTTCAAGACCTAAAGAAGAAAGAGTAGAATTATGAAAAAAACAGTTTCAATATTGGGAGCAGGGTGGCTAGGTCACCCTTTGGCATTAAGTTTAAAAGAAAATTACAAAGTAAAAGTTTCTGTTAGAATAAAAGAAAAAAAAGAAGCTTTTGAAAAAGAAGGTTTATTTCCTTTTGTATTAAATGAAACCTCATTAGAAAATTTAGATGAACTTTTAGATACAAACTATTTGTTTATAAATTTTCCTCCATCAAAGTTTCAAGATTTTAAAGGTTTTTTAGAAAAAATATATTCCCATAAAAAAATTGAAACTATAGAAAAAATTATTTTTATTAGTTCAACTTCTATTTATCCAGATGAAGAAAAAACTTTTACTGAAGATGAAGTATTTACAAATGCTAAATCACAAAAAATTTATGATATAGAAAAATTAATCGAAGGCAAAACAGATCTTATTTTTAGATGTGCAGGACTTATGGGAGCAAATAGAGTTTCTGGACGATATTTTGCAGGAAAAGAGCTTGATAGTGAAGATGTAAAAGTAAATTATGTTCATCTTGATGATGTAATAAGAGCAACTAAATTTGCTTTAGAAAAGGACTTAAAAGGTATTTATAATCTTTGTAGCTATGAACATCCAACTAGAAAAGAGATATATTTTAAAAATGCCTCAAAATTTGGTTTTGCTAAACCTGTATTTAAAAATAAAAAAGAGTATAAACAAAGATTAATAGATGGAAGTAAAATTGAAAAAGAAGGATTTAGATATAAATATCCAAACCCTTTAGAGTATGAGTACTAACGATTAGTGTTAAATGCTCTATCTCCTGCATCCCCTAAACCTGGTCTAATATATTTATTTTCATCAAGTCTTTCATCAATTTGTGCAATATAAATATCTACATCTGGGTGAGCACTTTGTACTGCTTCAATTCCTTCAGGAGCCCCTAAAATATTTAAAGAGATAATTCTTTTTGCACCTTTGTTTTTTAAGTAATCAATTCCATCAATTAAAGAACCACCAGTAGCAATCATTGGATCTAATAATAAAACAGTTCTTCCCTCTAAATTTGGAATATTTTCATAAAAAAGTTTAGACAGGGCAGTTTCTTCATCTCTTTTCATTGCTAAAAAACCACTTTTTGCATAAGGTAAAGTTCTTAAAATACCTGTTAACATTGGTTCTCCAGCTCTTAGTATTGGAACTAAAACTAATTTTTGTACTTCTAACATCTGTACATCTAATGAACCTTGCCAAGTTTCTATATTAGTTGTGATAGTTTCAAAATCCTCTAAAGCTTCTGCAGCAATAATTCTTGAGATTTCTTCTATAGTAAGTCTAAATTCATTAGAAGCAGTTCTAACATCTCTTAGTCTATTTACTAAGTGTTTTACAACTACATTTGAGCTTTCTTTATACATAATAAAATTCCTGATTATTTTTGTTTTTAAGTATTAATGATATCTAAAAGTTACTTATAAGTTGCAGATAAGTTTACTGAAAATTAACCTATTCTTAGATATTATAATTAACTTAATTTTCTACTAAAGAGGACTTATGAAACCCACGGATTATAACTTTCGAATTAAAGACTCAGTCTTAGGTATTCAATTTCTGTTTGTTGCTTTTGGTGCACTTGTGTTAGTTCCTATTTTAACTGGACTTGACCCAAATGTTGCACTATTTACAGCAGGTATTGGTACTTTAGTTTTTCAATTTGTAAATAGAGGTGCAATTCCTCCTATTTTCTTAGCATCATCATTTGCATTTATTGCTCCAATCGCACATGGTGTAAAAACTTGGGGTATTGCAGCAACTATGTCAGGACTTGTAGCAGCAGGTTTATTATATATTGTTCTAAGTTTTTTAATTAGACTAAAAGGTGATGAGTTTTTACATAAACTTTTACCTCCTGTAGTTGTAGGACCTGTTATTATGTCTATTGGTCTTATTCTTTCTCCTGTTGCAGTAAACATGGCAATGGGAAAAACAGGTGATGGAGCAATTGAATTAATTGCCTTTGATAAAGCAATAGTTATTTCAATGATAGCGCTTTTTACAATGGTATTCATTTCTCTTTTAGGAAAAGGAATTTTTAAACTTATTCCTATTTTAGGTGGTATTATTGCAGGTTATATTGCAGCACTTTTTTATGGAGTAATTGATTTTTCTTCAGTGGAAAAAGCAGCTTGGTTTGCAGTTCCTAGTTTTACTGCACCAGAGTTTAATTGGCAAGCTATTTTATTTATTTTACCAATTGCAATTGCTCCTGCTATTGAGCACATTGGTGATATGTTAGCAATTTCAAATGTTACAAAACAAGATTATTTAAAAAAGCCAGGACTTAAAAATACACTTTTAGGTGATGGTTTAGCAACTTCAGTTGCTTCACTTTTTGGTGGACCACCAAATACTACTTATTCAGAAGTTACAGGTGCAGTTACTGTTACAAAAGCATATAATCCAGCAATTATGACTTGGGCAGCTATTACAGCTATTTTATTAGCTTTTATTGGTAAACTTGGTGGTTTATTAGCAACTATTCCAGTTCCAGTTATGGGTGGAATTATGCTTTTATTATTTGGTATTATTGCAAGTATTGGTATTTCTACATTAACAAGAGCAAATATTGATTTCAATTGTCCTAGAAATTTAATCATTGTATCAATGATTTTAGTATTTTCAATTGGTGGAATGACATTTAATTTTGGTGGAGTTCCTTTCTCAGGAATCGGTCTTGGTGCAATTACAGGTATTTTCTTAAATCTTGTTTTACCGCAACCACGAAAAGAAGATCACATTATATAGTTAGAGAAATCTAACTATATAACATTTTTTAATTATTTCTACATCAAAAATTTCTTATAATAAACCACAAATCTTAAAATAATAGGAGTTTTTACTATGGCAAAAGAACATAGTTTTGATATCTCTGCTAAATTAGATATGCAAGAGATGAAAAATGCTGTAATTCAAGCACAAAAAGAGATAGATAATAGATATGACTTTAAAGGTATTGAAAAAGAAATCGATTTTAATCAAGGTGCAAAAACTTTAACACTTGTTAGTTCAAGTGATAATAAGATTGATGCAATGTATGACATCTTAATCTCAAAAATGAATAAAAGGGGATTATCTATTAACTCCTTAGAAGAACTAAAAAAAGAGGATAGCTCAGGTGCTAATAGAAGATATGTATATTCAATTGTAGATTCTATTAAAGCTGATGAAGCAAAACAAATTCAAGTTGAAATAAAAAAACTAAAGCTAAAAGTGAAAGCAGTAAATCAAGGTGACGAAATTAGAGTTACAGCAAAAAATATTGATGATTTACAAACAATTATGAAACATTTAAAATCATTAGAGCTAAAGTCTCCTTTAGTTTTTGATAACTTCAAATAGTACTCTTTTGAGTACTATAATAAATAATTTCTATAAATGCTATTTTAAAGCTATTTTCAAAGAAAAAAACTTTTAAAATCTATATTTTTATTACTAAAATATATAAAAAATTCAAGAAAATCTGTTACAATTGATAATAAAAAGTTTTGGGAAAAGAGTGAAGAATTTAAATTTAGAATCTTTGAAGCAAATTACAATACTTTATGCAGAAGATGATCTTGTAATTCAGCAACAAACAGCAGGGATATTAAAAAATTTAGTAAAAAAAGTTTATGTTGCGAACTGTGGAAAAGAAGCAGTTGATATCTATAATGAAAAAAAAGTAGATATTATTATTACAGATATTACTATGCCTAATATAACAGGAATAGAGTTTTCAAAGTATATCAGAAAAGATAATGATGAAATACCTATTATAGTAATGAGTGCACACAATGATAGCAATATCTTAATTGAAGCAATTGAGATAGGAATTAGCAGATTTTTATTAAAACCTTTAAACATAACTGACTTAATACAAGTAATTGCAGAGTTTGCAGAAAATATTTCTAATAAAAATGAAAAAGATAGCGTTACAAACTTATTAGAACAATATAAAAGTATAGTTGATATTGATTCAATTGTTTCAAAAACCGATAAAGATGGAATAATTACTTATGTCAATGATAGATTTATTGATATTTCTGGTTATTCAAGGGATGAACTAATAGGGCAACCTCACAATATTATCAGACATCCTGATACTCCAGAAAAACTTTTTAAGAAGATGTGGTCAACAATTTCTGAGAAGAAAAAAGTATGGCAAGGAGTTGTTCAAAATCTTTCAAAACAAGGCAAATCTTATTATGTAAGGTCAACTATAAAACCAATATTAGATATAAATGGTGAAATTATAGAATATATTGCAATAAGACAAGATATTACACCCCAAGAAAGAACAAGAAAATTTCTACAAAAACAAAATGTTAAAAAGATTTCAAATTTAAATGATGCATTAAAAAGTCAAGAACAATATGAAAATGTCATAAATAAAATCAATATTGTTTCTAGGTTTGATTTGTCTGGAAGAATTACTTATGTTAATGATAGGTTTTGCAAATTAATTGAATATACAAAAGATGAACTTATTGGTCAAACTTTTAAAATGATTAGGCATGAAAAAACAAATATTGAAACTTCAAGACAGATGTGGAAGACTATAAAAAATGGTAAAACTTGGAGTGGAAAACTAATGAATAAGTCAAAAACAGGAAAGACTTTTCATTTAGATGCTGTAATTTCTCCTATTTTCAATCAAAACAATGAAATTATAGAGTTTATTTCTGTATGTCATAATATTACTTCAATAATGGAACTTCATAAAGAGTTAGAAGATACTCAAAGAGAGATTATATATAGAATGGGTGAAATTGGTGAAACTAGATCAAAAGAGACAGGAAACCATGTAAAAAGAGTTGCTGAATACTCAAAACTTCTAGGAAAACTATGTGGCTTAGCACAAGAGGATATTGATATTATTTTTATGGCTTCTCCTATGCATGATATAGGAAAAGTTGGTATTCCTGATAGTGTTTTAAATAAACCAGGAAAACTAAATGCAGAAGAATGGGAAATTATGAAAGAGCATAGTGAGCTTGGATATAATATTCTTAAAAATTCTAAAAGAGAAATTTTAAAAGCTGCTGCAATAATCTCTTATCACCACCATGAAAAATGGAATGGAGCTGGTTATCCACAAGGATTAAAAGAAAATGAAATTCATATCTTTGGAAGAATAACAGCAATAGCAGATGTTTTTGATGCCTTAGGTAGTGATAGATGTTATAAAAAAGCTTGGGAACTTGACAGAATCCTTGAACTATTTAAAGAGGAGAAAGGAAAACATTTTGATCCTTTATTAGTTGACTTATTCTTTGATAATTTAGATGAGTTCCTAAAAATAAGAGATACTTATATAGATTAGCCTTTACACTTAATAAACAAACTTACAGTATAATTTTTTAACTTTAAAAAAGGATATTGTTTGAAAGTTTTACTTCTAGAAGATGACCCAGCATTAAATTATTTACTAAATGAGCACCTTTGTGATAAAGGTTTTGATGTAACTTCATGTACAAATGGTCAAGATGCATTAGAATATTTAATAGACGAAGTATTTGCTTTTGCATTACTTGATATAAATACTCCTATTATGACTGGGATTGATGTCTTAAAAACAATTAGAACTGATTATAAAAATCAAACTCCTGTAATAATTTTAACAGCTTTTCAAGATATAAAACATTTAAAAGAGTCTTTTGAAAGTGGAGTTGATGATTATATTAAAAAACCTTTTGACTTAGAAGAATTAGACCAACGTATTAAGAAATTGTGTAAACAGTTTAATTTAGGAAATGACAGTGAAATTAAGATTAGTGAAGAGATACTATTTCTGCCAGAACTTTGTCAAATTATTTTAAATGGAAAAACAAAACATCTTGCACAAAAAGAGAGAGATATTTTAAGTTATTTTTGTAAACATAAAAATAGAGTTGTTTCAAGTGAAGAATTACTTCAAAATATTTGGGCATATGAAGACATGCCTACGGATGCAACAATTAGAGTTTATATTAAAAATCTAAGAGAATCTTTAGGTAAAGATAAAATCCAAACAATCAGAGGAATAGGGTATAAATTTGAATAAAAATGAGAGAAATGCATTAATTAGCTTTTTATCAATTTATGTTGGTTCTGCAATGCTTCTTTTAGCAGTATTGTTTTATTTTTATTATCAAGAACAATATAAGTCTTTACAAAAAAGTTGTAGTATGGAGTTGATAAATGCATCAATGGAAATAAAGACTGATATATTAAATGCGTATATGAATAATAAAGAGTATATTCCTAAATCTTTTAAAGAAAAAAAGATCAAGTTTGCTTTATATGATAAAAATAGAAAACTTCTATTTTCTAATTTAGATGAAAAACAAGCAGTTGACTTTTCACAAAGGTTTTATCAAAAATCAAATCAACATTTTTATATTCAAAAACTTAAAGAAAGTAATATCCCTATTAAGTATATAGTAATGGAAACATGCCGTGGTGTTGAGAGTATAAATAAATTAAAAATATATCTAACTTTGACTTTTATATTAAGTTCTATATTTATAGGTTTTATAGCATATTTTCTTGCTAAACTTTTATTAAAACCTGTTAGAGAAAAAGTTGTTGATATGGATAACTTCATAAAAGACTCAGCCCATGAATTAAATACTCCTGTTTCAGTGTTAATGACTTCTGTTACGATGCTAAAAAATGGCAAAAGTCCAGAAAAAATGATGAAATATATATTAAGTAGTTCAAAACAAATTTCTCAAATATATAATGATATTCATTTCTCTGCTTTTAATGATATAAATGAAAGTATGGAAGAAAAGTTTTTTTTAAATAGTTTAATAGAAGATAGTGTTGAGTTTTTTAATGATATTTCTATTACTAAAAATATTAATATAGAAGCAAAGATTGAAGTTCATGAAGTTTATATGGATAGAACTAAGGCTCAAAAAGTTGTGAATAATCTTTTATCAAATGCAATTAAATATAGTAAAAACAATTCTGTGATAAAAGTTTCATTAAAGAATAATATATTTGTAGTAGAAGACTTTGGTATAGGAATAAGTCAAAAAGAACAAAAAGAGATATTCAAACGCTTTAAAAGAGGTAAAAATATTGAAGGTGGTTTTGGAATAGGTTTAGATATTGTAAATAGAATTTGCAAATCTTATAAACTAAAGATAAACCTAGATTCAAAAAAGAATGAAGGTTCAACTTTTAGTATTGATTTTTCTTCAGTTATTTACCAATAGAATTTATTTTAAGTGTAATTACTATAGGTTCTGTTTCTGTTGTATCAACTACTGAGCCAATAGATCTTTTTTCATGATTAGATAATTCTCCTTGAATAGTTTGCATTACATGCCAAAACTTTTCATTAAAAGGAGCACTAATTTGTTTTAGTTTGTGTTCAAATATTTCATCAACTATAAGTTCTATTATTTGTTGATATATTACTTTATTTGTTTCTCTTTGTAGTCTATAATCTTTCATTATTATTAAATTGTTTTTATAGGCCATTAATTCTTCTGGTACTAACTCTGTATGTTCTTTAACTGTTTCTATTTCTTTGTCTAATTCTTTTTCAAGAATAGAAATTTTTTCTCTACAGTTTTCTTCAAAGTCTGGTTTTAATGAACAAATCTTATCCAATATATGAGTGTCTTCTAAACGCTCTTTTTCTATAGTATGTGTGTAAATTCTGTCTTTTTCATAATCATGGTGAATAGCATAAAATATTTGCATTGCAAAAGAGATGTATACATATTTGTCTTCTTTCCCATCTTTGAAATCAACTCCATGGGGAGAAATTATCTCTTTAGGACCAGTATACTTAAGTTTCATAATAAACCTTTAATAATTATATTATATATAATTAAACTAATTTACTGATATTTTATTTAAATCTATATAAAATTAGCTCACAAAGGCTTAAAATGAATAATAAAATAGAAAACTTTAAAACAGAACCTTTACATGAACCAGAATATGTTCATCCTGTAAAAATAAAATATACACAAAATGGAAAAGATAAGACTTGGGAAGCAGTTAGGAATTTTGATTCTGTAGCAGTTTTGCTATATCATGAAGAAAAAGAATCCTTTGTTTTAGTTAAACAATTTAGACCAGCAGTTTATTTAAATGATGAAAGTAAGAAATTTACTTATGAACTTTGTGCAGGACTTGTTGATAAAGATACAACTTTAGTTCAAATCGCAAAGGAAGAGATAGATGAAGAGTGTGGTTTTGATGTTCCTGTAGAAAGTATTGAGAAAATTACATCTTTTTATACAAATGTAGGTGTAAGTGGTGGTTGTCAACATCTTTATTATGCAAAGATAAATGATAGTATGAAAATTCATGAGGGTGGAGGAATACAAGATGAGCAAATTGAACTTATGTATTTACCTTTAAATGAGTATAAAGAGTTTATCTATGATGAATCAAAAGCAAAAACACCTGGGTTAATGTTTGCTTTTATGTGGTTTATGGAAAATCAATAAATAAAATGTATATAAAAGTTTAGTTTTCTAAACTTTTATATAATTTGAAAGTTCAATAAGATTTTTATCTGGATCTCTTAGGTAAATTGATTCAATTTCTCCTAAAGCTCCAGTTCTTTTTATTATATCTTGTTCTAGTTCTATATTTAAGCTAGAAAGATGTTTTTTTGCTTCTTCTAAAGAAGTATCAATAATAAAACATAAATCAGCACTTCCTTCTTTTACATTAAAAGCTTTTGGTTCAAACTCTTTTCCTAACTCATGTAAATTTATCTTAGAGTTTCCAAATTTTAATGCAATTCTTGAGCCTTTGAAAACTTCTTTTTGCATACCTAAAGCTTTTGTATAAAATTCAACTGTTTTATTTAAGTCTTTTACTGTTAAAACAAAATGGTCTAGATTTTTAATATCTATCATTTTTTTTCCTATCTTGATAAAGAGATACCAAAATTTATTCTTGTGATATCTTCATTATAATCGATTAAACTTTCCCCATATCCACTTGATATTTGAATGTGTCCAAAAGTGTTTTTTGAACCAAAGAAAGGAAATGTCCAATCAAGCTGTCCGTAACTTCTATTGTTGTTTGACTTTAGATTATTTCTAAGAAGAAGTTTGAAACTATGATCTTTATATGGGTAAACAAAAGTTAAATCTCCATATCCTAAATAATCATCTATATCAGGGTTATCATCACTATTTTTATCTTCTTCTATTCTATACCATACTTTAGGAATTATAAATAAGTTTTTATATTGAAGATAAGTTTCTAAATAGACTCTGTTCCATGACCTTGACTTCTCTTCACTTTGTCCATTTGATTCATGTATAAATCCTGTTTTAAAACCTTTTATAGCTGTTTCATCTTTCTTTCCATATGGAATAGTTACAAAGAACTCAGGTTTATAGTTTGTTTCTCTAAAAGGAGAAGAATCATTATATACTTGCCACCAAGAAGTTTGAGTATAACCAAAATAGAAGGTTTCATCTAAACCAAAGAAGTTATGAATTATAGGTTTTTTAATACTTAGTTGGAATTTTGCTTCATTTCTTTTTCTATTTTCTTTTGATTTTGTATCATATGAAATAGGGAAGAAGTAGTTTTCTTGATATGGATATATATCAAAAGATGATTCCAACATCTGTTCTATTGTCGATTTTGTTTCTTTATCATCGAAACTATTTAATTTCTTTTTTAAAGGTTCAACATCTTTGTTTTCTACAACTTTTTCTTTTACTATAATTTTTTCTTCTTTTGGAAACTCTACTTTTTTACTATTTGCTAGCTTTTTATATATTAACATTGCATTTTTATAGTCATTTGCTTTTTCATACTCTTGTGCTTGTTTTAAAAGTTCTTTTGTATCTTGGGCATTTAATAAAATGCACATAAATAATACTGGTAAAATTTTTTTCATATTAAAAGGTCCTAATAAATGATTTGATTTTATATTATCTTTCAAGTCATAATTTAATTATTTTTAATATACTATAATATAGTTTTAATAAAAGAAGGAAATAAATTGTCCAAAAACTTCAAGAATTTAACTATTTGTAAAGATTGTGGTTTAGTTTTGAATAAGCCAGAATTAGATTATAGCCATGAATTTCATTGTCCAAGGTGCAATAGTTTGATATATAAGTTTGGACAAGACTATTTAACAGTTTTATTATTTGCTTTTAGCTCTATTATTCTTTTTATTCCTGCTGTAACATTACCTTTAATGAGTCTTGAAATTTTGGACTTAACTCAAAGAACAACTTTAGTTGAAACATTATTAATCTTTTTTAAAAATGGATATACAGCTATTTCAATATTAATTACTTTTATTGGAATAGTAGTTCCTTTATTTATGCTATTACTGATTCTTATTATTTTAATTCCTTTAAGAATAGGTAAAAAAGCAAAATATGTTTCAGCACCACTAAAATTGTACGAAAATTTATTAGAGTGGCAAATGGGTGAAATATATATGATAAGTATTGTTGTTGCAATTATAAAATTACAAAAGATGGCTACTTTACATATAGGTTTAGGGTTTTACTTTTTCTTTGCTTTTTTAGTAATGATGTCTTTTACTATGGCATTATTTAATCCTTATGATGTTTGGAATGATGATGAGTTATAAAAGTGATAAAGATTTAGGTTTAGTTCTTTGTACTCACTGTAATAGTGTTTTTAAAGTAGAAGAAAAAGTATGTAATAAATGCAATAGTAAATTAAAACAAAGGGATAAATACTCTTTAGTTAAAACTTTAAATTTTACTATAATAGCTATAATTTTTTTATTTCCTGCAAATATTTTAACAATGATGGAAGTTACAACTTTAGGTGTAATTGAAAAAAGTACTATTTTAGATGGAATAGTTTATTTTTTTGAAACGAAATCATATTTAATAGCAGTAGTCATTTTTTTTGCAAGTATTATTGTTCCTATTTTTAAGCTACTTGTTTTATTATATCTTTTATATACAACAAAGTACAATAAAATATATTTAGCAAGAAATGCAACAAGATATTATAGAATAATTAAGTTTATTGGTAAATGGTCAATGATTGATATATTTGTAGTTGCTTTGATGATTGTTATGGTTCAATTTGGCAATCTTTCAAATATAACAGCTGGACCCGCTGCGATTGCATTTACAGTTGTAGTAATATCAACTATGTTAGCTACTGAGAGTTTTGATACTAGATTATTATGGGATAAGGATTAATAAATGGATGAAAAGATAGAACAAGTAAGTGTAAAAAAGAGTAAAAAAATAGTATTTTTAATCTGGCTTTTACCTTTTATTGCATTACTTATTTCTACATCAATGTTATATAATCATTTTGAAAAACAAGGTGAAGAAATTGAAATCTATTTTAACAATGCAGAAGGTTTTGTTGTAGATAAAACACCTTTGAAATATAAGGGAATAAAAATAGGTATAGTATCAAATATTGAAGTTGACGAAAAAAATATAAATAGGTTTTTAGTAAAAGTTGAGGTTGATAATAAAGCTTTATCATTAGTAGCAAAAAAAGGAACTAAATTTTGGAAGGTAGAACCCAAAGCTACATTAACAGAAATATCTGGATTAAATACAATCTTTAGTGGTATATACATAGAAGCAATGCCTAGTGCACAAAATATAGAAGAGATTAAAAAATTAGAAGAACAATATACATTTAATGCAGTATCTGAAAAACCTATAAACTATTTGCAAGATGGTCTATTTATAGATTTAAAATCTTCAAATGGTACACTTGAAGTAGGGGCTCCTGTTTTATACAAAAGTTTTTTAGTGGGAAAAATTGTCAAAAAGAATTTAAAAGATAACAATGTTTTATATACAATATTTATAGAAGAAGAGTATAAAAGTTTAGTCAAAGAAGATAGCTCTTTTTGGAATGTAAATGCAATAGATCTAAAAGCTTCTTTAAGTGGAATAAAATTCAAAGTTAATACCCTAGCATCCCTTATAGCTGGTGGAATTGCCTTTGATTCAGATAGTTTAAAAGAACCATTAGTAAACACTTCTAAAGTTTTTAATCTTTATTCTAGTAAAGAAGATATAGATTATTTACCTGATTATGTAGTTTTAGAAACAGATGTAGAACATGGTTTAGAAAAAGATTTTAGTAAAGTTCTTTATAATGGAATTGAAATAGGGTATGTAGATGATTTAAGTTTTGTATTAGAAGATAAACAAAGCTTTATTTTTGTAAAAATTAAAAAAGAGTTTGCCTCTTTATTGAAAAGCAATCCCTATTTTGAACTTAAAAAACCTACAATATCTTTAGAAAAGCTAGAAGAATTACCAAATATTGTTAAAGGTACATATATAAGTCTTACTAAAAGAAGTAAAAATGAAGGTGAAATAAAAGATATTTATACTTTGCATAATAACCCAATGAAAAGAGAAATTTTAGAAATAGTTTTAAAAAGTGATGATACTTTAAAAATAGAAAAAGATTCACCTGTGTTTTTTAAAGATATAAAAGTAGGGCGAGTAAAGAGCAAAAAGCTTCATAGTAAATCAGATGAATTAAGAGTTAACGTGGAAATATTTAAAGAATACTCTTATTTAGTAAATAGCACTTCAATTTTTTATATTCAATCACCAGTAGAAATAAATGCAAGTTTAGAAAATATTTCTTTTAAAACTGCTCCTTTGAGTGGATTTATAAACTCATCAATAGCTTTTGACACTAAAGATTTAAGTGCAAAAAGAACAATAAATAGGTTTTATTTATTTCCTAGTTATGAAAAGATGTTAGAGCAGAAGTACTTCTTACAAAAAGGGAAAAGATATACTCTATCACTTGATAATGCAAATAATGTATTAAAGTCTAACTCTATATATTATAAGGGAATAGAAGCTGGAAAAGTAGTAAGTAAAAAATATAATGAAAAAACAAAAAAAGTAGATGCACAAATTTTTGTATTTGAAAAATACGCAAAATATATCAATGAAAGTACAAAGTTTTATTCTATAAGTGGTTTTGATATGGACTTTTCACTAGAAAAAGTAAATATAAAAACCCAATCTTTAAATACCTTAGTAAAAGGTGGTATCTCTTTTATATCTTTAGATGAAAATGCTAAAAAAGTAAAAAGTTTTCATAAATTTGATTTCTATAAAAGTTTAGATGAGGTTTTAAAAGAACAAAGATTTAATGAAAATGGTTTAAGGGTTGTAGTTCTTGCAAAGAGTAAAAGCTCCTTAAAGGAAAATTCTCCTGTATTTTATAGACAACTTCAAATAGGAGTAGTAGAAGATTATAGTTTAGCTAAAGATGGAACTTCTATAGAGTTACAACTTTATATAGATGAAAAATTTAAATATCTTGTTAGAAAAAATTCTATTTTTTACAATGCTACAGCCTTTGGTATGGAGGTTAGTCTTTTAGGTGTAAAGGTTACAACAGAGACTTTAGAAACACTTATTTCAGGTGGAATATCATTAGTTACTCCTACAGAATATAAAGAACAAGCAGATAGTATGATGAGTTTCCCTTTATATAATGATGTTGAAGAAGAGTGGCTAAATTGGAATCCTAAGTTTGAAAAGCTATAAAAATTTTAAAATATTTTTGCAAGAAAAACAATGGTATAATCCCGCAATTATTTAAAAAAGGTTATTATTTATGCTTGTAGCACCTTCGATTTTATCGGCAGATTTTGGAAGACTAAATGAGGAAATTACAGCTATTTGTGATGGTGGTTGTGACTATATTCATGTTGACGTAATGGATGGACATTTTGTTCCAAATATGACAATTGGACCAGTTGTAGTTAATCCAGTTGCAAAGGTTGCAACAAAGCCTTTAGATGTACACTTAATGGTTGAAAACAATACTTTTTTTGTAGAGCTTTTTGCTCCTTTAAAACCTGAGTTTATATCTTTTCATATTGAAAGTGAAAAGCATCCTCATAGACTTATTCAAAAGATTAGATCTTATGGAATTAAACCTGCAATCGTTTTAAATCCACATACTGCTCCTGAAACAATTGAATACTTAATAGAAGATTTAGATATGGTTTTATTAATGTCAGTAAATCCAGGCTTTGGTGGTCAAAAGTTTATTTCAAGTGTTGTTGAAAAAACTAGAAAATTAAAAGAGCTTATCAATAAAAGAAATCCTGCCTGTTTAATACAAGTAGATGGTGGGGTAAATGATAAGAATATTCATGAATTAAAAGAAGCTGGTGTAGATATGGTTGTTGCTGGGTCATATGTTTTTGGAAATGAAGACTACTCAAAAGCAATAAAGAGCCTACAGGTTTAATATATGAAAATTAAGATTTGTGGAATAACAAATTTAGAAGATGCCTTAGCAGCTATTGAAGCAGGAGCTGATGCATTGGGTTTTGTTTTTTATGATAAAAGTCCAAGATATATTGAACCTTTTGAAGCTAGAAAAATAGTAGATGAAATACCTCCTTTTATTCAAACTGTAGGTTTATTTGTAAATGAAAATAGTGGTTTTATAAACCAAGTTTGTACAAATGCAAAAATGCAACTAGCTCAAGTTATAGATGATGATAGTTTTACTGATTTTGATGCTTTAAAATTTAAATCTATGAGAGTAATAAGAGCAAAAAGCGAAAAAGATATTATAGAAAATATTAATAACTATGTTTTAGTTGATGCTTTTGTTGATGCTTTTGGTGGAGCAGGTAAAAGAGTTGCTTTAGAATGGTTTAACCGTGTTGATTGTTCTAAAATTGTTCTTGCTGGTGGTTTAACCCAAGATAATATCTGCGAATTAAAAGGTTATACTTTTTATGGTGTTGATGTAAGTTCTGGTGTAGAAGAAAGCAAGGGTAAAAAAGATAAACAAAAAATGATAAACTTTGTAAAAGCTGTAAATGAAATCAAATAAAAACTTCTATTCAAACCTTGTGGAAAATCTAAAAAAATCTCCTATTGTATTTGATGATTTTTTGAATATTCTTTCAAAACATAAAGAGAAGTTTTTTGATAATCCAGAGTTAGAATTTGAATTGCTACTTTCAAATGGATTTGCTATTGATATTGAAGATGATAAAGTCTTTTTAAAAACAACAAAAACAAAAATTAGTGAACAAACTTTTTGTATTGTTGATATTGAAACAAATGGTGGTCATGTAAATAAAGGTCATCAAATTATAGAAATAGGTGCAGTAAAATATAAAAATGGAGAGATTTTAGACTCTTATGAGTCTTTAGTGTATGCAAAAGATATTCCAGAATATATTCAAGGTGTTACAAATATTACTCCTTGTATGTTAGAAAATGCTCCTTTATTAAAAAAAGTATTAGAAGAGTTTAAAGTTTTTTTAGATGATGATGTTTTTGTAGCCCATGATATTAAGTTTGATTATAATTTTATATCAAACTCATTGGAAAAATGTAATCTAGGAAAACTTCTTAATCGAAAACTTTGTACTATTGATTTAGCTAGAAGAACAATAAAAGCAGAAAAATATGGTTTAAAATCATTAAAAGAAGTATTACAAATAGATATAGATAATCATCACAGAGCTTATAGTGATGCATTAAGTACAACTTATATCTTAAAAGAAGCTATAAAGCATGTAGATAAAAGTGTTGTTACAGTAGAGGATTTGATTTCTTATTCAAAAAATGCAAAACCTGTTATGCCTAAGATGAAAGTAAATCATAGAAAAAAAGAAGAAAAACAGGAGGTGGAAAAGTAATGTTTACACAAGATAAATATCAAAAAGCACTAAATTTTGCAGCAAAAGCTCATGGTGAACAAAAAACACCCACAGGGCTTTCTTATATAACACATTTAGCTTCAGTTGCTATGGAAGTATTGCATGCTTGTGAAAAGAGTGAATTAAAGCTTGAACAAACTGATTTTGCAATTACAGTTGCCTTGTTACATGATACTATTGAAGATACTGATGTTACTTATGATGATATCTATAAAGAGTTTGGTGCTGAAGTAGCAGAAGCTGTTGATGCTTTAACAAAAGATAAAACAATAGAGTCAAAAAAAGAACAAATGGCAGCTAGTATAAATAATCTTTTAACACAACCTTATGAGATTCAAATGGTTAAGCTTGCAGATAGAATTGTAAACATGCAAGAACCACCAGAGTCTTGGGATAATCTAAAAGTATTAAATTATCATAAAGAAGCAAAATTTATATTATCATGTTTAAAAAACTGTAATATTCATCTTTCAAAGAGATTAGAAGATAAAATCAATCAATATATTATCTATATAAATAGATAAGTCTTAGTAAATAGTTTAGAAAATAACTTCTAAACTATTTTACTTTTTTTGCATATTCTAAGCCTAAATCAAAAGCCTTATTATTTATATCATGTACTTTTGCAGGAACTTTAGAAAGCATTGTTTGTCTTAATGTATCATTATCAACTGTATATCCAGTCATGTGATTTGCAATAGATAAAGCAAGAACTGATTGAGTAATTACATTTCCTACTTCTTCTTTTGCAATAGTAATAATTGGAATTTCATAGATATTCCATTTATTTCTATCTTCTTGTGTTGGTTTAACTAAATTTGGCTCTACAACAATAGTTCCTCCAGGTTTAACTCCACTTTTAAACTGATCATATGAAACTTGTGCAACTGATAACATAAAATCAATTTCACCTTCATTTGCATATGGATATAAAATTTCTTCATCTTCTAAAGTAATATCAACAACTGTTGGACCACCTCTTACTTGAGAAGTATATGTTGCAGTTTTTAATCCATATCCACCAGCTTTGATTTTCGCAGCTGCAAAAATAGCACCTGCAAGAAGTACACCTTGTCCACCAACACCAGTAAATCTCATTAATGTTTTAACCATGATGTCTCCTTAAATTTCAACTTTAGTATTATTTTGATGTGCTTCTTGAACTAATTTATACATATCTGTATATTCTTTTGCTTCTTTATCGTGTTTTAAAATACCTGTAGGGAAAAGTTTTTCTTTTTCTTCATTTTCTTCAAGTTTTTCAAATTTAGGTTTTGCCATTGTAATTTCATCAATCCACTTTAAGTTTTCCATGGCAGTTGCCATTTTATTTTTTCTACCAAGATTAACATGGCAGTTTGAGAAAATATCAAAGAAAGAATAACCATTATGCTCAAAACCTTTTACAAAGATTCTTTCAAGTTTTTTAGGGTCTAGCATTGTCTCTCTAGCAACAAATGAAGCACCTGCTCCAATTGCTAAATCACAAGCATTAAAAGTAGGGTCAATATTTCCTCTTTTTGCTGTAACTGTCCACATCCCTTGAGGAGTTGTTGGAGAAGTTTGAGAGTTTGTTAATCCATAAATAAAGTTGTTAATAACAATATGGTTAATATCAATATTTCTTCTACATCCATGGATTGTGTGATTTCCACCAATCGCTAAACCATCACCATCACCTGTTACACAAATAACTTTTTTATCTGGGTTTGCTAACTTGATTCCAGTTGCATAAGCAATTGCTCTACCATGAGTTGTATGTACTGTATTACAGTTGATGTATGATGAAAATCTTCCAGAACATCCAATTCCTGAAACAACACAAACATCATCCATATCCCATCCAAGTTTGTCAATTGCACGGATAAGTGCTTTTAAAATAACACCATCACCACAACCCCAACACCATAAAGTTGGCATTTTGTTTGTTCTTAAGTAGTTGTCATAATTAAAAGCCATTTTATAATCCTTTTACTTTCTCAATGATTTCTAAAGGAGCAATTGGTCTACCATTTGATTTAAATAAAGTTGCAAAATCTCTTCTACCACTTGCTCTTTCAATCTCTTGAATGTATTGACCCATATTTAATTCAATAACTAATGTTTTCTCAATTTTATTACACCACTCATTGATTTTTTTATCTGGACTTGGCCAAAGTGTAATTGGTCTAAACATTCCAATTTTGATACCTTCTTTTCTAAGTCTATGAATAGCTTCTCTTGCTGAAAGTGCAACAGAACCATATGCAATAATCATAATATCTGCATCATCAAGCATATACTCTTCATAAGATTCTAGTTCATCTATGTGTGCATCAATTTTATTAAATAATCTATCCATAAGGTTTTGACATGTGTCTGCATCTTCTGTTGGATGACCTGTTGCATCATGATGAAGCCCAGTATAATGATATTTATAACCTTTAAACATTGGATTTAAGATAGCTGCTTCATCATTTGGAACATCATATGGTCTATAATCTTTAGCATCACCTTCAAATACTCTTCTTGGTACAATAGAGTTTTTAACTTCTTCTAAATCAGGAAGAGTTGCTTTTCCACTCATATGTCCAATTGTTTCATCAAGCAATACAAATACTGGTTGCATGAATCTATCTGCTAGATTAAATGCTCTTACTGTTTCAGTATAACACTCTTCAAGTGTAGATGCACAAACAGTAATTGATTTAAAGTCTCCATGTGTAGGAGCTTTTACTTGATTAATATCACCTTGTTGTACTCTTGTTGGAAGTCCAGTTGATGGTCCTCCTCTCATAACATCTATAATAACTAGTGGAACTTCAGCAATATATCCTAATCCAATATTTTCTGCTTTTAGTGAAATACCAGGTCCACTTGTTGCAGTAAGTGATCTTTTACCACTCATTGCTGCACCTAAAGCTGCACAAATTCCTGCAATTTCATCTTCCATTTGAATTGCAGCTCCACCATTTTTTGGTAAAAGGTCTGAAATTGTATGCATAACTTCACTTGATGGTGTAATAGGATATCCACCAAAGAATTCACACCCTGCATCAACTGCTGCTATTGCTGCTAAGTCGTTACCAGTTGAAACTAATTCTCTTGCCATTATTTCTCCTTAAGGCTACAGTTTTCTATAATTGTTCTTTTTAATTGCTTCGCCTCTTTGTCTTGCTTCATCAGTAAGTTTTGCAAATTTAAACTCTTTTTTATCTGCTACATAAATAGCAAAGTCAGGACATGATAATTCACAATCAGTACATCCAATACATGAATCTTTTTCAATAATCTCTACCATTGCACCTAATGTTGAATGAGGTTCTTGTCTCATAGCAAGGACTCCAGCAGGACAAACTGAAACACAAACGTCACAGGCTTTGCATCTACTTTCATCTACCCAAACAGGTGTATTTTCAGGAGCTTTCATTATTGACATATGCTCTCCTTTAAATTTTTTGTAAATATAATTAGTTAAGCTAAATTAATATTAAAGCATGATAACTAAATTTAATATATAAAAAAGAATTAAACTTTTACTAAAAAGCTTATTTTATGGGCTTGTTACTATATGTTACAAGCAAAAAAATAAAAATTACATTTAATTTTTAAATCATTTTTTTAATCCTAATGTATATCACTAAAAATAAATCTATTATTGGGTATAATCTCTCAAAAATCTATAGGGGTAAATTTGCTTTTATATCAGCCTAGTAATGGTTATTGTTACAATAGTGATACACACTTTTTATATAATTTTATTTTAATAAATTTAGAAAAGTTTAAAAATATAAAAGGTGAATTACTTGATATAGGAAGCGGAAGTGGTATTTTAGGACTTTTAGTTTCAAGGGATTATGAAAAACTAAATTTAAATCAATGTGAAATTCAAAATGTATTTCAAGAGTTTTCTTCAAGAAATGCAGCTTGTAATAAAATAGAAGCTAATATGCACAAAGGTTCTTTTTTAGATTTAGATTTTAACATGCAATTTGATATTTGTGTTTCTAATCCTCCTTTTTATCATAGTGATGTAATAAAAAGTGAAAATGAAATTAAAAGAATTGCACGATACAATGATAGTATGCCTTTGAAAGATTTTATTAAAAAAGTTTCAAAAGTTTTAAAAAGTAATGGTAAGTTCTTTTTTTGCTATGATGTTAAGCAATTAAATGAGATTATCTTTTATTTAAAAGAGTATAAATTAAATATCGAGTCATTGCAGTTTGTTTATCCAAAAAAAGATAAGGATGCAACGTTAGTTTTAGTTTATGCTAGAAAAAATTCTAAGTCATTGCTTAGTGTTTTAAAACCAATAATAGTTTTTGATAATGAAGATTTTACAAGTGAAGTACAAGAAATTTATAAAAAATCTTCAACACATAGTATAAAAGTAGAAGTATGAGTTTAATAAAAAAAGATGGCTATGATTTTGCATTTAATCCAAAAGGTTGTGAATCTTGTGAAGGTAACTGCTGTATTGGTGAGAGTGGAAATATTTGGATTTCAAGACAAGAAATAGAGTATTTAAAAAATCATCTAAATATTTCAATAGAAGAATTAACTTCAAAGTATATTGAAAAAAGAGGGTACAGATATAGTATAAAAGAGCGAAAGCTTGCAGAGAACAACTATGCTTGTATCTTTTTTGATTTAGAAAAAAGACAGTGTGGTATTTACGAAGCAAGACCTACACAATGTAGAACATTTCCTTTTTGGGAATATTTTAAAACAAATAAAGAAGAGGTTATAAAAGAGTGTCCAGCTATAAAAGAACTTTAATTTTATTACCAATTATATTTATTTTCTTTGGTTGTGTACCTCAAACAAGCAATTTAATAAAGTACGATTATAAATATAAAGCATATAAAAATGAAAATGAACTTATTTTATATGCCTTAGAGCATATGAAACAAGGAAATAGGCAAGAAGCAAGTAAACTATTTTTAAAGCTTTTTAATAAAACATTAAATGATGAGTATTTATTTGAATATTCAAGATTGGCTTTTTCTATTAAAAAATATGAGGATATTATTACAACTATTGAGAGTAATAAAGAGCATATCAAAAAAAATGAAGACCAAATCTCAAAAATTTATATTTTGTCTTTAATGCAAACTAAACAACTAGATAAAGCAAAATTAGTTCTTGATGATTTGTTAAAAAAGTATAATACTGATAGTAATAAAGAGTTATTAGCAAATATCTATTTATTAAAAAAGGATTATAAAAAAGCAAAAGATATTTTTGAAGAGGTTTATGAGTCAACTTTAACTTCAAATACTTTGCTTAATCTTGTAGATGTAATGTACACATATTTAAATGAAAAAAAAGAAGCTATAAACTATTTAGAATCGCATATTAATATCTATGGATGCAATAATTTATTATGTTCAAAATTACTTGGGTTTTATCAAGAACAAAAAGATATCAATGGAGTTATTTCTGTTTTAAAAAGAACATATATAAACTTTAAAGAAGATAGCGATAATAAATATACAAAAGATAAAGTTTATAAACTTCTAATGTATTATTTAGAAAAGAAAGATATAAAAGAAGCAATTGCTTTTTTAGAAGAAACAAATGCTGATGATGAAAAGCTTTTAGCACTTTATCAAAATGCAAAAATGTCAAATAAGGCTTATGCATTAGTACAAAAATTATATAAACAAACAGGGAACTTAGATTATCTTGCACAAATTGCAATGTTAGAATTTGAAACTGCAAAGAATCGCAAAAAAGTTTTAAAAAGTGTGATTAAAAAATTTGAAGATGTTTTAGCTGTATTAGATAATGATATCTATCAAAATTATCTGGGTTATATTTTAATTGATTTTGATGTTGATGTAAAAAAAGGACTTAAGTTAGTTAAAAAAGCTTTAAAAAAAGCACCAAATAATCTAGCATATATTGACTCATTAGCATGGGGACAATATAAATTAAAAGATTGTAAGAATGCAAAAATCAATATGCAAAAAGTTGTTGATAGTGCTGGATTAAATGATGATGAGATTAGAACTCACTGGGAAAAAATTAAGGAGTGTAGTAAGTGATATTAGATGAAATTAATAGAAGAACGTTAGAAGATGTTGAGAGAAGAAAAAAAGAGTACTCTCTAGATTGGTTAGGAAGAAGTTTAAGTGCTAATCCTTTTCCTCCAAGAGATGTAAAGCCATATTTAACATCTACAAAAGAAGAACCAATTAGAATTATTGCTGAAGTTAAAAAAGCAAGTCCAAGTAAAGGTGTTATAAAAGAAGATTTTGATCCTTTAGCTATTGCACAAGAGTATTCAGCAAATGGAGCAAATGCAATCTCTGTTTTAACAGAGCCTCATTATTTTCAAGGTAATTTAGAGTATTTAACTCAAATAAGAAGATATGTTCCAACACCAGTTCTTAGAAAAGATTTTATTTTAGATAAGTATCAAATCGTAGAAGCTTTAGTTTATGGAGCTGACTTTATTTTGCTTATAGCAAAAAGTTTAAGTACAAAAGATTTAAAAGAGCTTTATGAATATGCACTTCATTTAGGTTTAGAAGTATTAGTTGAGATACATGATAAAGAAGACTTAAAAAAAGCAATGCATTGTGGTGCAAATATTATAGGAATAAACCATAGAAATCTTGAAACATTTGAGATGGATATGAATCTTTGTGATGAACTGATTCCAATGATTCCAAATGGAAAAATCATTGTAGCTGAATCAGGAGTTTCAAATATTGAGACTATTAAAAGATTGAATTCAATAGGAGCAGATGCCTTTTTAATTGGGGAACACTTTATGAGAGTTCCAAGTATTGAAGAGGAGCTAAAAAGCTTCAAAAATGCTTTAGCGTAAGATTACGCTAAAGTTCTTCTTCAAATACTTTACTTAAGATTTCACTTTCACTAAGTTCTTTTTTAACTTGCGTTTTAGGAGGGTTTTTAATAAGTAGAACCATTTCTTTTAAATCATCTAGATTATATTTTGTAAGGTTATTAATTAAAGTGTCATTAATCATCTCTTTTTTAAGAGTGTCATTATTTATCATTTTTCCAATAACAGTTTGAAGATTTTTTCTTGTTCTTTCAAATACTTGCTCTTCTTCTGTTAATACTTTGAATTCTTTCTCAATATAAGCAATAAGGCTATCACCTTTATATTTATATGTTTTAACAGTATTATAAACGAACTCTTGTGATTTTACGTCTTCTACATAAACATTTGTAAATACATATCCCCCAACAGCTACTAAACCAACTAATGATTTAACAGGGTTATGAGAACAAATAAAGTCTTCTTTTACTCTAACTGGTGCATACTCTAAAGATGTAATATTATTTCTTAACACAATGAAGTTTTTATTTACTTCGATTGGTCCACCTTTTAGTGAAACTAACTCATTTTTAAATGCTAAGAAATCGCCATCAACTCTCTTAGGGCTTCCTTCTAATGTTGTAAGCTCATTATCACTAACATCAAAATCACCTTCCACTTCATGAAATCTTAGTGGAAGTTTTGATAAGTTTTCTAACTTTCCTGCTAATCTTACATCCCCATGAACTCTAACAGAGTTGTCTGGTAAAATATTGTATTTTTTGATTCCCATTCTATGAAGCCATCTTTCTACTTCATCTTTTGTAGTTAAAGCTAGAAGTGGTTTATAAATGTGACCAATAACTTCTTCACCTTTATATTTCCACATTTTCTTTTCTTCATCGAAGTTTCTAGAAATATGATTTAAAGAGATATCAGTAAATAGGTTCCATGAGATTTCATCTGCAATGTCATTTAAGTTTTTAAGTTGGTTCCAGTAGCATACATAGTCTTGACCAACAGTAATAGGGCCACCTCTTAAAAGTTCAAGTCTATTTTTAGAACAGTCAAAAGTACCTTCTACATATTTAGGACCACCTTCTAAAGAAGTAATTACATTATTTGAGCAGTTAAAATAGCTTACGATACTTCTTGGAGCACCTTCAATAGATTCTAATCTATTATTTGAACAGTTATAATATCCCGCAACTTCTTTAGGTCCATAAGATAAATTGTTTTTTATTTCGTTATTTGAACAGTCAAAGTCTCCAACTTCATTGGGAGCTCCAAAAAGAGATGTTAGTTGATTATGTGAACAGTTGAAGTCTCTTACTACTTTTTTAGGAGAACCTTTTAAGCTAGTAAGGTTATTATGAGAAACGTTAAAATATCCATCTACGACATCAAATTTTACAGGAAGTTCATTCCCATCAATTTTGCCTTCAAGGTTAACACTACCATGTACTGTAATATATAAATCTTCAGAGATAGTAAAGTTTTCTACACCTTTTTTCGTTAACCATTTTTTAACATCAACTACATTATCCATTAAGTGCCTTTAAAATATGTATAAATATTCTTAAAATTGCAATGATTGTACCATAATTTATTTTACACTTTTATTTACAATTAACAAGTTTTTGCAGATAAAATTAAACAACTTTTAAAAGTTCTAGGAATAGGGCTATTAAGAGAGTTTTTTTACATAAAAATTTGAAAATAAGCTAAGATAAGCCAAGTCATAAAAATAATTATTTTTATGACTTAGAGTGAAAATAAGAAATTAATTTGTATCTTTTTTTCTCGATTTTAATAAAGTTATTATTCCAAAGATTCCAAATAAAAAGCCTAAAGCAGAAACCATATTTAAATATCTATCATATGGAGTTTTTTCAAACTCTTTTACATTTTTATTCTCATCAACAGTTATATGAAAACTTTTTAAATGAGAACCATGATCACTAGGAACATCAATATCAACTCTCCATTTACCATGTGAGTCTGGAATAAATGCAAAATTTCCATTTAAGTCTGTTTTCCCCTTTGTAAAAGGTAAAGAGCTTTCAGGAGCAAAAATAGTAATCTTTGCATTATCTATAGCAATATTATTTGGTGCAGTTACTCTTATACCTATTGCGCCATCAACAATATCATAAAATACTCCATGGGCAAAAAGTGAAATATTTAAGATAAAAGTAAATAATAGAGTTTTAAATAGCATGATTATTTAACTTCAAAAGAGATACTACTTTGAATAGTAATATGACTTACTTTTGGGTCACTTACTTCACTTGTATAATATTGTGCTGCAATAATTTGTAAACCTTTAGATTTTACAGGAATATTTGCAATACCATATTTATTAGTTTTGATATTTAAGTCTTCATAATCAGATGTTTCAAAAGAAGCACCTTCTAAAGCTTTTCCATCTTTAATAACAAGTACAGGTAATTTATCTCCTACTTTTATTGTAAGTGGATTAATTAAAGGAACAACTTCAAGAGGAAGTCCAGATGGTTTTAGAAAACTTTCATCCCAAGAAAAAAATCTTTTCCCATATTTGATACTTTTTAGAGTATTGTAAACGATACCATCATATTTTGATGGGTCAACATTTTCATATCCATTTTCACCTTTAACCCAGTACCCTGCATCGAAGATTAAACTCATCATTGCGGGTTTTTTTGCAGTTAATAAGACAGGTTGTTTTTTTGAGTAATCAATTCCTGTGTTAATCTCTTTGTTATTAATGTCAAATGCCAAAGCACCTTTTAGTTGACTTGGTTTATATTCTTGGAACTTGCCATGAGCCCAGAAACTAGCTTTATATGTATTGTTTTCAGCCTTTTGTGCAGTAATTTGATGTGCAAATAAAGCTGCCGTTGTTAATAGCAATGAAAGTGTAATTTTTTTCATTATATTCCTCCAAATGTAATTTTGATGGATTTTATTTGAAAAAGATTAAAGAAGCAATAGAATTTTTAAAAAGTTATGTATTTTTAGAACAAGCAGATTTAAATAAAAGAAAAAATTCTTTTATTTAAATAAAGTAGAACCAACTCTAATCATATTTGAACCACAAGAAATAGCAAGTTCAAAATCTGAGCTCATTCCCATAGAACAATATTTTGCTCCATGTTTTTTTAATTGGTCAAAAATATTTTTTGTAGTAGTAAAAGACTCTTTGATGATATTTCTATCTTCAACGTGTGCACCAATACTCATAACACCTTTAAGTTTTATATTTGGACACTCATTTAAAATCTTTTCATATATTTCAATAGCATCTTCTGGCATAACACCAGTTTTACTATCTTCTTTAGCTGAATTTATTTGAAGTAAACATGACATCTTTTTATTTTTAGCTTCAAGTTTTTTATTTAACTCTTGAGCTAATTCAAAAGAGTCAAGGGATTGCATTAAAGTAGGATTTAGATCAATAAGGTTATTGATTTTATTTTTTTGTAATCTTCCTACAAAATGCCATTCAAGAGGTAATTCTTCTAAATCAGATGACTTTTGTTTTAAGTCTTGAACTTTATTTTCTCCAAAAGCTCTTTGTCCAGCATTATATAAAGTTTCTACATCTTCACTTGTAGAGTATTTTGAAATACCAATAATTTTAACAATATGGTGATCAGATACTCTAAGTCTAGAAGCTTCAACTTTTGAAATAACTTTATCTAAATTTTCAACAGCTTTAGTTTTATCCATTTATTTATCCTAAAAATAATCTATTTATATCATTATATATTCCAAGAAGCATAAGGGAAGCTAAAATTACCCATCCCATGATAGTTAAATACATAAATACTCTATCACTTGGTTTTCTTCTTGCTATAATTTCATATAGGTTAAACATAATATGTCCACCATCAAGTGCAGGAATAGGAAGCAAGTTTAATACTCCTAAGTTAACAGAAATTAAAGCAGTAATAGCAAGTAGGGCAATTATTGATGATTCGCTTGCATCTGAAATAACTTTTCCTATTGTAATAACTCCACCAATTTCACTACTTGGAATTATTCCTTGAATTAGTTTTTGAACTCCTAAGAAAATCATTTTTGATGATTCTAATGTTTTATCCCAAGCAAAAGAGATTGCACTTATTGGATCATGGTAGATTGTTACTACTTTTGGAGCAGGAGAGATACCAATCATTCTTTTTTTGATATTTTCCCTAAACATATTTTGTGCATCAGAGATATGAGGATTAATAACTTTAGAAATAAGTTGTCCATCTCTTTTAATATAAAATTGTAAAGCACCATTTGTAGAAGTGATAGTTTCACCTATTTGTTCCCAAGTTTTAACTTCAGTATTATTGATTCTAATAATTTCATCACCAGGTTTTATTCCAGCTTTAAGTGCAGGAGAATTTTCTTGAACTTTTCCTACAGTAGGGCTTAAAGAGTTTGCTCCTGCAAGAGCAATTACAAAGTATAAAATTGCAGCAAGAATAAAGTTTGCAAAAGGACCTGCAAAAAGGATAACTATTCTTTGCCAAGGCTTTTTATTGTTATATGAATCGTTTCCATCTTCATGAAGACCAGGTTTTGTATCATCTTGGCCTTTCATTTGAACATATCCACCAAGAGGAATTAAAGCTATTTGCCATCTTGTTCCTCTGTATACTTTAGAGTATATTTGTTTTCCAAATCCAATTGAAAAAACATTTACAGTTACTCCAAAGTAACGTGCTGCTAAAAAATGTCCTAATTCATGAAAAAATACTAAAAATGAAAGTACAAGTAAAAAAGTTATAGTACCCAATTATTTTCCTTATGGTTTATATTTTATAGTAATCTCTTAGATATTCATATCCAGAATATAAAGTTAAAATTACTGCAATCCATAAAAGTGTAGTCGCAAATGGCCAATTCATAATAAGAAATCCTATAGCAATCATTTGAACAACAGTTTTAATTTTCCCTGCCATTGTAGAAGCAACACTTTTACCTTCACTTACAGCAACAACACGAAGTCCTGTGATAAAAAACTCCCTTGAAAGTATTAAAAATACAGCCCAAGCAGATGCTCTATCAATAATCATAAGACCAATAAACCCAGCAAGCATTAACATTTTGTCTGCAAGTGGATCTAAGATTGCACCAAGTTTTGTCATTTGATCCCATTTTCTAGCTATAAAGCCATCGAAAAAATCAGTAACAGATGCAATTACAAAAATTAAACCAGCAAAGTAATCGAACCAAGAAGGGTGCCAAGAAGCAAAAAGAGAAAAATCTCTTTCTACTAAGAACCATAGCATTAGCGGTGCTAATGCTATTCTAAAAAGAGCCAAAGTATTTGGTAAGTTTAAGGCTTTTGACATTATTTAAACGTTGTCCCACCATCAACGATTAGCGTATGACCTGTAACCCATGAAGCATCATTTGTACATAAGAAATAACAAGATTGTGCTAAATCTTCTGGTTGACCAATTCTATTTAATGGAGAGTATTCAGCAGTTTTAGCTTTAACTTCTTCATAGTTTGTAAATGCTTTAAGTGCATCTGTATCAATAGGACCACCAGAAACTGCATTTACTCTAATATTCATTTCTCCAAGTTCAGTTGCAGCATATCTAACCATAGCTTCCACAGCTGCTTTATTTGTACCATGACCTGAGTAATTTTCAATATAAACTAAATTTCCAGTAGATGATAAAGAAACAATAGCTCCTCCACCAACTTTTTCCATTCTTTTAGCTGCTTGTTGTGCTCCACATACAAAAGCATTAACTGTAGCAGTATAGATATTGTTTAATCCTCTAGGTTTTAATTTCATAAATTTACCATATCCACCAACAACTGCTCTACCATAAATCATTGCATTTGAAATAAAGAAGTCAACTCTATCAAAATCTTTATCAATTTCTAAAAATAATTCTTTATATTTTTCTGGTTCTAAAATATTAAAAGGGTATGCTCTGCATTTAACGCCAAATTTTTCTTCAACATCTTTGCATATATTTTCAGCAATTTCTGAATTAGAGTTATAAGTAAAAGCTACATTAACACCATTACTTGCAAATTTATATACACACTCTTTACCAATACCTTTTGTACCACCAGAAATTACTAAAGTTTTACCTTTCATCTCTTTACTCATTATTTAATCACCTCATAGTTTTTTAAAGTTTCTTCAAGTTTTTTCATTGTTTCTGCACTTGGAGCAGTTAAAGGAAGTCTATACTCTAATGTATCTAATAATCCTGCAATATACATTGCTGCTTTTATAGGAATAGGATTACTTTCACAGAAAAGTACAGAGTTTAAAGGAAATAAATCCTCATTTATTTTTTTAGCAGTTGCAAAGTCTCCTTTTTCAATTGCATGCACAAGATCAGCTTTTAAGTTTGGAAGAATATTAGCAGTTACTGAAATATTACCTTTTCCACCACTAGCTAAAATAGGAAAATCAATACTATCTTCTCCAGATACAATTACTAAATCTTTTCTTTTAGATTGAAGTTCAACAATTTTTTCTACTGAACCACTTGCTTCTTTTACAGCATAGATATTTGAAATATCGTCATATAATCTAATAATAGTATCAGTTTCAATTTCAACACCTGTTCTTCCCGGTACGTTATAAAGCATAAATGGAATCTCAACAGAGTTTGCAATTGCTTTATAGTGTTGGTATAGACCTTCTTGCGTTGGCTTATTATAATATGGTGTAACAGATAATAATCCATCTGCTCCTACTGATTGAGCATGTTTTGCAATATCACAAGCTTCATGTGTAGCATTTGAACCAGCACCAGCTATAACTTTTGCATTTGTTCCTTTACAAGTTGCAACTGCCACAGAGATACAGTCTTTGTGTTCAGCATGAGATAAAGTAGCACTTTCTCCTGTTGTTCCAACTGGAACCACTACATCAATACCTTGTTCAATTTGTCTTTTTATTAAAGATTCATATTTTTCTAAATCTACTTTTCCATTTTTAAATGGCGTTATTAAAGCGGTCATCGCGCCGGTAATAATTTCCATATATTTTCTTCCCTTCGTAAATTATTTTTCTTTTTTTAATATAACTGTTGTTGAATTTTTCTTTGTTAAATATTTTTTTGCAACTTTAGAAATATCTTTTCTTTTTAGTTTTTCAATGTTCTGTTCGTATTCAAAAAGAGGTTTAACATTTCCTCTTACGAAGTAACTTCCATAAAGTGAAGCTACAGAACTTGAATTTTCTAGTGAAAAAATAAAATCAGCTTTTGTATTTATCTTAATTCTTTCAACTTCTTTTTTAGTTATTTTTCCATCTTTGATGTTTTGAATGATTTTATCAATCTCTTTTTTAACATCTTTTGCTTTTATCCCTTCATTGCAAACAGCTACAAAAAGAAAAACACCAGGGTCTGTTAATTCCATATTATATGCATATACTGAATTAACTAATCTTTTTTCATCTACAAGTATTTTTTGTAAATATGAACTCTTCCCAGCACTTAATAGCTCACTTAAAGCACTTAATGCAACTTGGTCTTCATGTTCATAGTTTGGAATATGATATGAAACGGCAAGCATTTCTACTTGACTATCTTTATAAATAGTAATATTCTTTTCACCATCTTGTTCTGGTTCTACTGTATGAATAGTTTCTGGAATCTCTTTTTCATTTTTAATATTTGCAAAATATTTTTCACTAGCTTTAAAAACTTCTTCTTTTGATATATCACCTGCTACAACTATAACTGCATTTTTAGGTTGATAATATGTAGAATGGAAATCTCTAATATCATCAATTGTCCATGTCTTTATATCTTGTGTAAAACCAATTGGTGTCCAATGGTATGGATGATAAATATATGTATTATTAAATAGTCTATATTGTAAATATCCCATTGGATTGTTATCAGTTCTCCATCTTCTCTCTTCTGCTACTACATCTCTTTCTGGTTGAAACTCTTCATCTTTTAAAGTTAGATTTTCCATAAGTTCTGCAAAAAGCTCTAAAGACTTATTCATATTTTGTGAACTTGATTTGATAAAATATTTTGTATAGTCAAAAGATGTTGAAGCATTATTAACTCCACCAAAACCTTTTACTATTTCATCAAATTCACCTGCTTCTAAATTTTTTGTAGATTTGAAATTTAAGTGTTCAAGCATATGAGCAATTCCACTTTTCCCCATAACTTCATTTCTACTTCCTACATTGTAAAAAATATTTGTAGAAACTACATTTGAACCATTGTCCATAGGTATAGCAACAATTTGTAGGCCATTTTCTAATGTTTTAGTATGATATTTTAATAAACTATTAGCCATTAACTCTCCTGTGAAAATAATGAATAGTGAAAAGTGAATAATGAATGATTTAAAACTTTTAATACTCAATACTTTTCCTATTTTTTTTCTATTTTAAATCTGAACCAATTACTTCAGAAATACTATTAAATCCATCTCTTTGCATAAGTTCTAAAATCTCTTCATTGATTTTTCTAACCATTGATGGACCTTCAAAAACTAAACCAGAATAAGCTTGTACAAGTGTCGCTCCAAGCTTTAATCTTTTGTATGCTTCTTCTCCTGTTGAAATACCCCCAACAGAAATCAAAACAGTTTTCCCAAATAATTCTTTTGCTATTTGCTCAAATAAATTTCTTGATTTTTCTGTTAAGCACTCTCCACTTAGACCACCAAAATCTTTGGCATTAGGTACAAGTGAATAATCAATTGTTGTATTTGTAGCAATAATACCAGCTGCTCCTGCATTTACTGCAGTTTTACAAAGTTCAATTGCTATATCAGCTTCCATATCAGGAGCAATTTTTAGAAAAATTGGTTTATCTGTAAGCTCTTTTGCCATAGAAAAAAGCTCAGTAATAAATTTTTCATTTTGTAAATCTCTTAAATTAGGAGTATTTGGACTAGAAATATTTATTACTAAATAATCGCTAGTATCTTTAAACTTCCTAATTAAAGCTTTATAATCCAAAAGAGCATGCTCTTCCGGTGTTGTTTTATTTTTTCCAATATTTACTCCAACAGGAATAGTAAAAGGATAAACTTTTTTTAGATTCTCTAATACTTTTGCAGAACCTTCATTGTTAAATCCCATTGCATTTTGAACTGATTTTTGCTCAGGATATCTAAACATTCTAGGTTTAGGATTTCCATCTTGAGCTCTTGGAGTCATTGTTCCAATTTCAGTAAAACCAAATCCAAGTGCAGGCATAGATTTAATCATTGTTGCATTTTTATCAAAACCTGCTGCAAGTCCTACTGGATTTTTAAATTCAATACCAAAAACTTCTTGTGTAAGTTTTGGGCTCATTACAAAATTTTTCTTTACCATATAATTATTAAGAATTCTACAGTTAGGTAAAAATCTTAATCCATACTCTCCTAAATGGTGAGCAGTTTCAGGTTGAAACAAAAATAATATTTTCTTTAATGTGTTATAGGTAAACAAATATTTCCCTTTTTATGAAATTTTAACATTTTATCTAAAAAGTATTGAAAAAAACTTGATACTAGATATTTGCAAGATTATAAAGTCTTTGATACTCTTTACAATTATTCAATAACTCTTTTTCACTACCTACACAAACGATTTCACCTTTTCTAAATACTGCTATTTTATCAGCATTTTTAATAGTGCTTAATCTATGTGCAATTACAAAAACAAATCTGTCTTGAGATACTTCATCTATTACTTCAGAAATAATTGATTCACTTTCATTATCTAGTGCTGATGTTGCTTCATCTAAAATAAGGATTTGAGGGTTTTTATATAAAGCTCTTGCTATTGCAATTCTTTGTCTTTGACCTCCACTTAAATTTGTACCAAACTCATCTAAAACAGTATTAATACCATCTTCAAGTTGTTCTACAAAACCAAGTGCATGGGCTTGGTTTAATGCTTCAATTACTCTTTCTTCATCTAACTCTTCCCCATAAGCAACATTTGAAGCAACGGTATCATTAAAGATATATACTCTTTGTGTAACAACTGATATATTTTTTCTTAAATCTTTAATACAAATATCTCTAAGACAAGTGTCATTAAATAGAATTTGACCTTTGCTTGTATCATAAAATCTAATTAGAAGGTTGATTAAAGAAGATTTTCCTCCACCACTATCTCCTACAAGGGCAACTTTTTCACCTCTTGTAGCATTTAGGTTAATATTTTTTAAAGCAACAAAGTCATCATATTTTAGTTCAACATTTTTAAATTCAATTGTTTGAACTTTTGTTGGAATATTTTGTTCACCTGTTAAAATGGTAGGTTTAATTTCATAAACTGATAGAATTCTTTCATGGGCAGCAATAGCACTTTGAAGTTTATTATAAATTGTTGATAATCTTTTAATTGGCGCATAAAGCATAAAAAGTGCTGCAATAAATGACATAAATGTACCTGTTGTCATTTCACCTTTTATTACTAAACTACCACCATAAACTATAACAATAGCTGCTGCGATAGCACCTAAAAACTCCATTAGTGGAGAAGTAAGTTCTGAAGTTTTAACTGATTTTATATTGATATCAAAGAATTTTTTATTGTGTTTTTCAAATTTATCAAGTTCTGTTTTTTCTGTTGAGTTTGCTTTTATGATTTCAACATTATTAAAAATCTCACTTAAATGAGAGGTAATATCTGATGCTTTTTCTTGAGACTTAAAAGATAGTTTTTTCATCTTTTTTGCTAAAACTGTAAGAGGATAAATGGCTAAAGGCATAATTACAAGACCATAAAATGCTAATTCAGCGCTTTGGTAAATAACAACACCGATTAATGCAATAACTGTTAAAACTTCTCTAATCATACCTGCAATTTGGCTTGAAACAGCAGATTGGATTTTATTAATATCATTGGTAACTCTTGATATTAGTTCTCCTCCATGTTTTTTTTGAAAAAAATCTATATCTAAAGTTAATATATGTGCTAATAATTTATCTCTAACAACTCTAATTATATCTTGCCCGATATAAGAAGTGTAGTAGATTTGAATATATTTACCAACCCCTTGTGCTGTTTGTACAAGTATTAGTAAAATTGGCACTATATAAAGCATTTGTTGGTCTTTTTCAATAAAAACTTGGTCCAGTAAAGGTTTTACAATATAAGCAAGTCCAGCACTTCCTCCTGCAACTCCTATAATACCTATTAAAGCAAAAAATATTTTTAATTTATAGTTTTTATAATATGGTAGATAATATTTGAAAAATTGTTTCATTATAGTCCTATGTTTTGTTCTAAAAAGTTAATATTATATCTAAAGTTTACTAAAATACAATGTTTTAAGATTTTTTAAACCAAACTCTTTTAATGTTAAAAGTAATAAAATAAAACCACTAAGTGTGCTAGCAAATGCAAGTCCTGCTGCACCATATGGTTTTATAAGAATCAATGAAAAAATAATATTAAAACCTAATGCTTTCATAGAGATTTTAGCAGCTAAAAACTGTTTTTCATGAGAATAAAGCCAGAGTGAAAAAATCTTTGCTAAACCATAGGGTAAAAGACCTATTAAATACATAGTTAAAATCAAAGCTGTATTTGTAGTATCAGTATTTGTAAAAGCACCTCTTTCAAATAAAAGCCAAATAATTTCATTGTTAAAAACTATTCCAATTAATGTAGCAATAGAAAGTAAACCTATAAGTATGATTGAAGATTTTTTCATAAGTTTTAAAGCTTTGTTTTCATCTTTATTTTTTATTGCCTTTGCAATCATTGGAAATAGGGCAATTGAAGTTGCAATGGCAAAAAGAGCAAGGGGAAGTTGAAAAACTCTATTTGCATAATAAAGGTACGAAATTGAACCACTTACTAAAAAAGAAGCAAGCCATGTATCTAAAAATGCTGAGATATGAGCAGTTGAACTTCCAAGTGTTGCTCCAAAGAAACTTTTATAAAATCTATTTTCTTCTTTTTTCTTATGTTTTTTAAAAGTAAAAACTTTACATAGATTATATTTTTTTACAGCAATTAAATGAACTACTACTTGTAAAAGTCCACCAACTAATACACCATAAGAAAGGTAAAAAGTAATTTCATATTTCTCTAAATCTTTTGAGATTAAAAGTGCTGCAATAAGTGCAAGATTTAAAAGGGCAGTTGAAAATGCCGTAGTTGCAAAATGATTTTTATATTGTAAAAGTGCAGCCATAAATGTTACTACAAAAATTAAAGGTAAATAGTAAAAGTTTATAGCAACAAGAGGAGAAGCTAGTTCAATGGTTTGTTCATCAAAACCCAATGCAATCGCTTTTGTAATGAGACTTGAAAACAAAGTTACTACAAGGGATAAAAAAATCAAAAATGCAAACAGTTGTAAAAATATGATTGAAGAAAATCTAATTTTATATTTTGATTTTGCATAAGAAGGAATAAAAGCTTGTGTAAAAGCTCCTTCTGCGAATATTCTTCTAAAAAGGTTTGGTAATTTAAAGGCAACAAAAAAGATATCTGAATAGATATTTGCACCTAAGATTGAAGCAGTTAGTAAATCTCTTATAAATCCTAAAATTCTAGAAAATAAAATACCACTACTATTTGTAAATATTGACTTAATTAACATATACTATATCACTTTTATTAAATACTACTAATTGAATTTTGTTGATATAATATCCTAATTGTGCTCTTTTTATGATAATAGAAGAACCATTTTTAGGAATATTGTTTTTGTTTTTAAAATAAACTGCTATTTTTTTATTATCAAAATATAAATAACCCTTTTTATAAGTGCCTTTTATCTCTTTTACTATCTCATTTTGATTTTCTAAGTCAGACAAGTCTAGGTGTTTTTTATAAAATTGTTTGTAGTCTAAAAATTTTCCATTATAGGTTTTTATTTCAAAATCAGTGATCTCTTTTAAACCTTTATAGGTTTTTATTTGTTCTATTTCTAAATCATAAGAAAAACCTTCACTAAGGTTCTTAATATTTTTATAAATTAAAATAGCTCTACTGTTTTTTTGTTTGATTATTGCAAAATCTTGTTGTTTTAAAAGTACAATACAGTTTTTTAAAATAATTGATTTATTAAGTCTTTCTATAAGATACAAATCACTTATAGTTTTTATATTTTGTGCTTCTAATTTTTTTTGAGGTTTATCTGTAAATTTTGCAATAATAGGAAGGTGATCGGAATAGCCTTTACCAATATGCACTTTATTTTTTATTTGCCATCTATTTATTCTTTTATTTTTATATAAATATTCTGGTTTAAATACTTTAAAGCTATTTTGTTTATATGCAAAACCTTTTTTATCAAACATAGAAAAAGGAAATAAAAAATTATCAGCTGTAATATTTCTTCCTCTAAATTTGCTTGAAAACCTTTCTTCTATATTTAATTCAATCCAAGGATTATAATGAAACAATTTTGAAGAGTCTTTCATATCACTTATTGTTATTAAATGATTATTTATAAAGCTGTTTAAAACATGATTAATGCCAGTTATACCATTTGTATTATTTAATCTTTTTTCATAAAATATAGTTTCATATTCATTATAATTTGAGTTAAAATCCCCTAATAAAATATAATCATAATCCCTTGGAATACTATTTAATCTATCAAAAAGTTTTTTTGCAAATTTTATACGAAAACTTTCTGCTACTCTTTTAGATGGCCAGTGATTATTAAAAATCTTAAATTCATTATTGTTTAGTTTAAAGGTTGTTTCTAAAATAGGTCTATAGGTTTTGTTTGAAAATTTTATATTAATAGATTTTTCATCTATTATTTCAATTTTACTTAAAAATCCTAATCCAATACTTGCATTTTTATATTTACTAAAAGATATATATTTATAATCGGGAAGTTTTTTTTGAAGAAGTTTTAAAAGTTCTTTATTTTCTATTTCTTGTAATGCAATAATATCCGTATCTAACTCTTTTAAAACTTTTATAATATTGTTTACTTTTATTTGGAAAGTTTTTTTATTCCATTTTGATTTTGTATTTGGATGATATTCCGTATATTCTGTTTTGTTATAGTTTAAATCAAAAAAGTTCTCTACGTTATATGAAGCTAATGAAAACTCTTTAGAGAGTAATAACAGTGGTAAAAAAAATAAAAAAATAAAAACTCTTATCAAAAATATCTCCTAAAAGAAGATATTTTATCAAAGAATTGATTTAATAATTATTTCTTACTTTTTAGTCTTGATTGATATTCTTGTGGATGCTTACAAACTGGGCACATTTTTAAAGCTTTTTTACCTCTATGAATATGACCACATACTTCACAAATCCACTCTTCATCTTCATCTTCACTTACAAATTCTTCACCTGCTTCAAGTCTTGCAAGTAACTCTTTGTACATATTTTCATGTTCAATTTCAACATTACCAATTAGTTTTAGCATATTTGAAATTTGATTATGTCCTTCATCTTTTGCAATTTTTGCAAAGTCTGGGTACATAGTTTCATTTTCATAGTTCTCACCAGCTATTGCAATTTTTAAATTTCCAATTGTATCTTCAAACTCTTTTCCTGTAAGTAACTCATTACAGGCTTTTAATTCAAGTTTTGCATGCATTTTTTCATTGTCTGCTGCTCTTTGAAAATGTGCTGCAATATCTCTATATCCCTCTTTTTGAGCAATTTTTGCAAAATATTCATATTTATTTCTTGCCATAGATTCACCTGCAAAAGCTTTCATAAGGTTAACTGCAGTTAAATTTTCAGTAATCATTTCCATTTTTTCATCACAGCAATGAAGTTCTCCTCCACCAACTTTTTGTACTTCTATTACATTTCCACATTTATTACATTTGAATGATTCATATTGTCTCATGATTTTCCTTTACATTTTAGTTTAAATAGGTATATTAGGTGAACTGATATAATGCAGTTCACCTAAACTTAAGTAAGTATATTAAGATAAAGTAGCTTTAATCATCCAAATATTTTTTTCTAAATGAGTAATATTGTCATCAGCAAAAGTTACTGTTGTACTATCATCATTCTTTTCAGCAGTTTTTGATAGTTTTTTAAACTCTTCTAAAAAAGTTTCAAAATCAGCTAAAATATTTTTTAATACATATTCTGCTTCAAAATCACTTTTTTTATCTTCTTTTATAAAAGAGTTTTTCTCTAAATCTGTTAATAATACAAAAGGTTTATTTCCTAATTGTAAGATTCTTTCTGCACAATCATCATATAAAGTGCTAAATTGTTCATACATTTTTTCTGTCATTTCATGAACTGGGAAAAACTGCATACCTTTGATATTCCAGTGGTAGTTATGTAGTTTTGTAAACATTACTAAAGAACTTGCTTGTAAGACTTTTAATTGTTTAATATGATTTTTCATTTTTAATCCTTTGGATAATTTTTTTCTTTGGATAATTATAATTATTTTAAACTTAAAGGAAAATTATTATCTTCTACTAAAATTAATTAATAAAATCTATTTTACATTTTTTGTATATTATTCATAATATAAAACTCTGCAAATAGAAAACTAAAAAAAATTTTAGTATTATTCTGTGCAGGAAAGGTTGAAAAGATGATGAATAGTTCACTATTATTAAAAGAGTATAATTTAAAGGTAACTCCTCAAAGAGTTGCAATAGTTGAAGAACTATACTCTAATGGACATATGAATATTGATGAACTTTATAAAAAGCTATTAGAAAAGTTTCCTTCTATTTCTCTTGCAACAATTTACAAAAATGTAAATGCAATGGTAGAAAAAGTTTTTTTAAATGAAGTGAAAATCCCTGAAGCTAAATCTGTTTATGAGTTAGCAAAAGAAGAACATTCACATTTAGTGTGTTCTTCATGCGGAATTATAGAAGATATTACAATAGATACATCAATATTACAAAGTTCTATTAAAGAGAACTCTGCATTTCAAATACAAAATGTAGATGTAGTTTTTTCTGGACTTTGTAAATCTTGTCAAAAATAATTCAAGATAGTCTTTTATAGACTATTTTGAATAACTAATCCAAGTACTACTAATAAGACAATACCAGCACTTTTATTATAAAGTTTATTGGCAGTTATAAATACTAACATAAGTGATACTACAAATGCAGCTGCTATATCAAAGAAGTTTCTACTTAAATCAACATTTAAAGTATTAATAATTGAACTTACACCTAATACCATTGTAAAGTTTGCAACATTTGAACCAATAATATTACCAATTGCTAAATCAGCATTATTATTCATAGCTGATTTAATTGAAATAGTAAGCTCAGGTAAAGACGTACCAAAGGCAACTAAAAATAATCCAATTACCCACTCACTAATACCAAATGATCTTGCAATATTTCCTGCACTATCAATTGCAAAATCTGCACCAACAACAACAAATACAAAACCAATAATTAATAGAGTTAATGTTTTTGGCCATTCAAATTTCTCTTTTGCAAGTTCTTCATCTACTGCATCAACTTGATTTGAACCAATAAGAAATAGTAAATAAGCTCCCATTAAACAAAGAAATAAAATACCATCAATTGCATTTAGTTCCCCATCTATTGCCATAAGTATAAATACTAAAATAGGAAAAAGTGACCAAGCAGAATCTTTTGCAAAAAGATCTCTATCTGGCGTGATTTTTTTAGCAAGAATAAAGACAGCACCTAAAACCATAGCAATATTAAAAATAGTACTTCCAATTACATTTGCAACAGCAATATCTCCACTTCCTTTCATTGAAGCAGACATAGAAACAGCCATTTCAGGTAAACTTGTACCTAAAGCAATTAGTGTTGCACCTATAATAAAATGAGAAATATTATATTGTAATGCAATCTTTTCACTTTGCTGTATGATAAAATCTGCACCATAAATTAGTGCTCCCATAGATACTACAAATATCAAAAAATCCATTTATGAGTTCCTTACTATTAAACTATTTGGTAGATTAAACTTATTAATCAATTCTTCTTCTTTTTGACGATGTTCTCCATCATCAACCTCGTGATCAAAGCCTAAAAGATGAAGTAAACCATGAATAAATAAAAGTTTTAACTCATCTTCAAAACTATGCTTATACTCTTTTGCTTTTTCATCTACAAAATCTATTGAGATAACAATTGAACCTAATGGCATATTTGGCATATCAAAATCAAGAGGAAAAGATAAAACATCTGTTGCTTTATCAATATTTCTATGCTCTTTGTTTAAAGCTTGAATCTCTTCATTATTTACTAAAATCAATTCTATATCTTTTGATGTAACTTCTTTTAAAATCAGTTCTAAAGAATCTGTATTTATTGTTATATCAGTTTGATTATCTAAATCAATCATTATCTACCTATTTAATTTTCGCGAATTATATCAGAAAATCATAAAGTAACCAATTAATAGTTTTTCAAAAAATTTGATACAATAATTGAATAAAATTTTTAGGAGTAAAAATGGAATTAGAAATTGGAACACAAGCAACTATTGAATTTAAAGTAAAACAATCAGATTTAGCAAAAAATTTAGAAATATCAAAAGAAGATGATTTCCCAGAAGTATTTGCAACAGCAAGACTTACAGCACTTATGGAGTGTGCATCTGCAAAAGTTTTGATACCTTTTTATGAAGAAGGACAATTATCTGTTGGAGTAGAAGTTAACTTAAAACACCTTGCACCTACACTTGAAGGAGATGTAGTAAAAGCAACGGCAACTTTTATAGGTATGGAAGGAAAACTTTATAAATTTGAGGTTGAAGCCTTTGATAGTGCTGGAAAAGTAGGAGAGTGTATCCATACAAGAGCAATTGTTACTAAAGATAGATTAATGTCTGGGGCTAATAAAAGAGTTGGTAAGTAAATGATTGAGCTTAGAATAGCTCAATCATTTTAGGAACACATAAATCTAAAATAATTCTATCATTTTAGGAACTTCATCTACAGCATAGGTTTTTAAATCAAGCTTTAAATTAGGTTTTAAAGCCACTACTGCTTTTTTTATACCTTGAGCTTGGGCTTCTCTTAGTCTTAAATCAATAGAATAAACATCTTTAATCTCACCAGTTAGTGAAACTTCACCAATAAATACAGACTCTTTTGAAATAGGTCTATCTCTAAAAGAAGAGATAATAGCTGCAATAACAGCTAAATCAGCAGAACTCTCTTTGATTTTTATTCCACCAGAAACATTTATAAAAACATCATAATGATTTAAGGGTAAATCAATTTTCTTTTCAAGTAGTGCTAGAAGCATATTTAATCTATTTGCATCAAAACCAGTTGCGCTTCTTTTAGGGTTTGGATAGGTACTTTCTGTAACTAAAGCTTGAACTTCTATGATTAATGCTCTTGTTCCTTCCATAGTTACAGTTAAGGCTGAACCTGCTTGTGCTTTTGTTTTATCAAAAAATTTTGAAGCAATATCTTTTGCTGAAATTAATCCCTCTTGTGTCATTTCAAAGATACCTATTTCAGAAGTTGAACCAAATCTATTTTTAAAACCTCTTAACATACGTAACTCTTTACTTGCTTCTCCTTCAAAATATAAAACTGTATCAACCATGTGTTCTAATACTCTTGGTCCTGCAATTGAACCATCTTTTGTAATATGACCAATAATAAACATGGCAATATCAGACTCTTTTGCTTTTCTCATAAGTTCAAAAGTAATCTCTCTAACTTGTGAAACACTCCCTGGTGCACTTGTTAAATTTGAAGAATATATTGTCTGAATTGAGTCGATAATTACTACATCATAATTTTGTCTTAAAAGTTCATCTTGAATCTCTTCAAGTTTAATTTCACTTAATAAAAATAGCTCTTTGTGATTCGCCTCTAATCTATTTGCTCGAAGTTTTATTTGCCCTGAACTTTCTTCCCCTGAAACGTATAAAACTTTTTTGCCACTTGCTGCAATAGAACCAGCCACTTTTAATAATAGTGTAGATTTTCCAACTCCTGGACTTCCTCCAATTAAGGTTAAACTTCCTGGAACTATTCCTCCACCTAAAACTAAATCAAATTCATCGTTATATGAAGAAAACCTTATAACATCATCTTGTTGTATATCTGTAATAGGAGTTGCTTTAGAACTTGTATTTATCACTTTTGAAGTTTGTTTTAAAACTTCTTGTTGTTCTTGATTTAATTCCATAAATGAATCCCACGAACCACAGTTAGGACATTTACCAAGCCATTTTGTACTTTGCTCTCCACATGCTTGACACTCAAAAAGTGATGTTTTCTTTTTTGCCATAAGTCTTTCCTTTTTAAATCTAAACGCAATTATAGTTAACTTTTTTTAAGAATAGAAAAAATATTTCAAAATGTAAGGTTTTTAATATAAAATTTATTACATATATTATATTATGTAATTTATTATTTATTTGGAGCTTCATGAAGATTTTATTTTGTATAGCTATTATCACTACAGCTTTATTCTCAAGCAAACTTAAATATGAAAACTTACTACAAAGTTTTCCAAAAAACTACAAGTTGGCATATAAAAAAATACAAAATGGGACGTCATTTTATGAGTTTATTCCTAAAAGTGAAGAATTAAAAAACTGGACAGAAATGATTACAACTAATATTTATCATAGAAATTTAAGATATTCAGTTGATGAATATGTCGAAGAAATGAAAAAAGCTTGGTCAAAAAGTTGTAAAGACACATCTTTTAAAGATATTGATGAATCTTTTGAAAATGGATATAAAACTAAAACAGTTATGATGAGCTGTAAGGTAAGTAAAATTACAAAGAAAGAAGAGACTATGTATCTTAAAGCTATTAAAGGTGCAGATAGTTTTTATACTGTTCAAAAGGCATTTACAGGAAAAACAAATAAAGAGCAAGAGAATAAAAGTGTTGAATATTTAAAAACTGTAAAAGTTTGTGATTCTAGACTTTTTACTTGTCCATAGGCTAATTATGTTACTTTATACTGATTATATATGGAGTTCATATTCAAAAATAAAAGAAAAAATTAATATTTATTCAATTTTAAAAAAAGAGAATAGTAATCATAAGATCACAGTATCAGGTTTTGTAAATACCAAATTAGATATTAAACTTGCTACATATCTAAAAAATTTAGAAGATAGATGCAAAGAGAAATCTCATTATAATTATATCTCGGTTAGAAGTGAAACACCTTTAATAAAAGGCTAGCTGATGTCAAAATTAATATAAAAGTTGATGGTGAAATTTCGGAACTTTCAGATTTTAGGTACACCTTCATTTAAATAGGAGTTTTAATGGAAAAAAGAGTTAAGTATTTAGTTTTAGGGCTAAAAGTTGAGTTGTTTATTGGTGTTTTAATAAGTGGGTTTATTTCAATGACAGTAGGTACTATGGCAACAGCATCTCCAAGTTCAGATTTTTTTGATTTTTTGCTAGCTTCAAGTCTAACTTTTTTAGCTTTTTCTTCAGTACTAGTAATCATTCCCTTTTATTCAATAAAAGAGGCGCATGCTTTCCCAGAAAAAGGAAATTTAGTTCTTAATTTTATTTATGTAGTTTTATTTTTTATTTTATCTTTTTATCTTTTTCCTTTTGCTATATGGAATTTATATCATTTAATAAAATTAAAGGAAGAGAAAGCTAATTTAGTAAAATAAATTATTTAAAAATTTATTTTCTAATCTTCATAATAAATATTTAAACCTAAATAAAACACTTTCATATCATTAAATACCATATTATATTATTTAATCACTATAATGTAACAATAATGTAATCTTATGCAATTAATAAATTTCAATAATAACTGAAAAGTAAGAAAAATTTTATTTACTTTTAACAGATTTGTATATATTATATTCAATATAAGGAGTGATGATGTTCAAAAGTATAAAGTTGAAGCTAATGGCTATAGTAATACTTCCTGTAACAATAGCAATATTGATTACTACTGTTATTACTATAAATTTAACACAAAAAAATAGTATTGAAACAGTTAAAGAGTTTGATAGTTCAATTGTTGGGGAAAAGAAAGAACTATTAAAAAATCAAATACTAACTGCATATACAATAATTGATTCAATTGTAAAAAAATCTTCAAGCAAAGAAGAAGCAAAAGAAAAAGTTATTGAAGTTATATCAAAGGCAAGGTTTCTAAATGGAACTGGGTATTTTTTTGCTTATGAAAGAATAGGTGATGAATATTACTTTGCTTTTCATGGTACAAAACCAAATTTAAATGGTAAAAAAACAGATATTATGAAACCTGATATTAAAGGTTTTGCATTTAGAAAAGAATTAATTGATACAGCAAAAGATGATTCAAAGTTTGTTGAATATTTTTATAAAAAACCAAACACAGATAAAGTCTTAAAGAAAATGGCATTTTCTAAATATATTGAAGAATTAAATTGGACTATAGTTACAGGTATTTATGTAGATGATATTGAAGAAAAGATTGCAAAGATTGAAAATAGAATTGATAATGATGTAAACTCATTAATTTATACTTTAATAAGTATTGTTATTGTTATCGTTTTAGTTTTAATAGCTGCTGTTTCTTATATTTCGAAGATATCTATTGTTGATCCTTTAGAAACTTTTGAAAGAGGGTTATTGTCATTTTTATCATTTTTAAATAAAGAGAAAGATGATGTTGAGCTTATTGAAATTACTACAAAAGATGAAATAGGTAAAATGACTGTTAAGATTAATGAAAATATTACAAAAATTAGAGAAACAATAAAACAAGATGAAAGAGTAATTGAGGATGTTACTAAAATTGTAAGTGAAGTTAGTGCTGGTAATCTAACAAAAAGAGTTGAAGCTACATCTTCAAATGCAGTAATTAGTGAATTAACAAAAGATTTAAATGAAATGATTGCTAGTTTAAATACTACTATTTCTCATACAATTAATGTCTTAAAAGCATATGAAAATAGAGACTTTACAAAAACAACTTCATTAACCTGTAAAGGGCAACTTTGCTCACTTATGAGTGGAGTTGATAATCTTGGAAAAGAGATTTCTCACATGCTTCAAGAAAATCTTGACACAGCAAATATGCTTAATAATAGTTCTGATAATCTAACTTCAAATATGGAAAGATTAACAGTAAGTGCAAATCAACAAGCTGCTTCATTAGAAGAAAGTGCTGCTGCATTAGAAGAAATTACTCAAACAATGAGAGAAAATACAAATAATATCAATGAGTTATCGGCAAATTCAGTTTCATTAAGGGATGAAGTAAATAAAGGAAAAGAGTTATCTAAACAGACTAGTTCTTCTATGGAGTCTATTAACTCACAAGTTGAGGCTATTATTGAATCAATTACTATTATTGATCAAATTGCTTTCCAAACAAATATTTTATCACTAAATGCAGCTGTTGAAGCAGCAACTGCTGGTGAAGCAGGAAAAGGTTTTGCAGTTGTTGCAGGTGAAGTTAGAAACTTAGCAAATAGATCTGCTGAAGCTGCAAGAAAGATTAAAGATTTAGTTGAGAGTGCAACTGTAAGTACAAATGATGGAAGAAAAATTGTTCAATCAATGTATGAAGGTTATGAGCAACTAAATAACAATATTTTAAGAACAACAAGTATTGTTGATACTGTTACTACTAATTCAAAAGAACAGATGTTAGGAATTGAACAAATTAATAGTGCAGTTTCTCAGCTTGATAAAACTACTCAAGAGAATGCTGAGATTGCTTCAGAAACAAATGATGTTGTAAAAAGTGTAAAACAAATGGCAACAGAAGTTGTAGAAGAGGTAAGAAAATCTAAATTTTAAAAGAAAAGGAGTTCTTCTTTTCTTTTAACACAAAGAAATAAATTATGAACGATAACTTTTACAAAGACTCAAACATACTAAAAGAGTTTTCAAAAATTTCAGATACCTCTTTTTATAAAAAAGTTCCTGACACTTGGTACATTTTAGCAAGTGATATAGAAAATTCAACAAAACATATTCAAAATGGTAAATATAAGCAGATAAATATGGTTGGAGCTTTAACTATTATCTCTATTTTAAACTTAAGAAAAGAACTTGATATACCTTATATTTTTGGAGGGGATGGTTCTTTTTTACTTGTACCAAAGTCTTTACTTCATGAATCAAAACAAGCACTTTTATCGGTAAGAGAGTTAGCAAAAACTTCTTATGGTTTAGATTTAAGAGTAGGGGTTATTCCTGTAAAAAAGATATATGAACTAGAAAAGAGTTTATTAATTGCTAAGTATGAAGTTTCAAAAGACTATTTTCAGGCTATTATAAAAGGTGGAGGTTTAGATTTAAGTGATGAACTTTTAAAAAAAGATGAAACTTTTTATATAAAAGAAGAAAAAGATAAAACTTTTAATTTAGATATATCTGGTTTAGAGTGTAGGTGGGAAGCTATTAAAACACCAAAAGATGAAAATTTAACAATTTTGATTAAAGCTTTTGATGATAATTATTATGAAACTATTTTAGAAAATCTTGATAATATTTTAGGTTCAAATGAAAAAAGAAATCCTATTACAAAAAAAGGCTTGATTTTAAGTTTTCAAGATAAGAACCTTGATATAGAAGCTTCATTGTTTTCACAAACTTTTTTAGGTAAATTCCTAATAAGACAGAAATTAAAGTTAATAAATCTTATTGGAAAACTTTTAATGAGATTTGATATTGATAAGTGGGGAAGTTATAAACAAAGAATTGTTTCTACAACAGATAATGAAAAGTTTGATGATATGTTAAGAATGGTAGTTTCTACAAGTTTTAAACAAACAAAACTTTTAGAAGAGTATTTACAAAAAGAGCAAGAAAATAAAAATATAGTTTATGGAATACATAAATCTGACTCATCTTTAATGACTTGTTTAATATTTGAAAGACATGGAAAACATGTACACTTTGTAGATGGTTCAAATGGTGGTTATGCATTAGCAGCTAAACAGTTAAAATTAGGAGAACAAATATGACAATTATTTATATTCATGGTTTCGCAAGTAGTGGACAAGGTGGAAAAGCATCTTTATTTAGAGAATATTTTGAAGAAGAGTTGATTGCTCCATCATTATCTCACATACCAAAGCTTGCAATAGATACTTTAGAACAGTTAATAGAAGTTTTATTGGAAAAAGATGAAACTGTAGGTTTAGTAGGCTCTTCATTAGGTGGATATTATTCAATATATTTAGCTAATAAGTATGATTTAAAAGCAGTATTAATTAATCCAGCAATTTATCCATACAAAACTTTAGATAAAATCGGTACTGTAATGAACTATTATGATGGTTCTTCTTTTGAAGTAACAAATGAACATATTCAAACACTAAAAGGTTTAGAGGTTCAAGAGATCCAAACACAAGAAAACTTTATGACTTTATTACAAACTGATGATGAAGTATTAGATTATAATGAAGCAGTTGAAAAATTATCAGAATCTGAACTTGTAATAGAAGAGGGTGGAAATCACTCTTTTGAAAATATTGAAAGTTATTTTAGAAAGATTTACTCTTTTTTAGATAATTAGAATAATATGAGTTTAAAAGAGAGGTTAATACACTCTATATTGTTTGAGATTTTGTTAGTTATAATTTTTACTCTTCTTCTCAAACTTATTACAAGAGATAATATTTCAACAGTTTTTACTTTAACTATTTTTCTTTCAGCAATAGCTGTATTATGGAATTTTATCTATAATTGGATTTTTGACAAATTTGTTACGGGACCAAGGGAAGATAGAAGTTTTAAAATAAGATGTATTCATGCAATTCTTTTTGAGTTTGGATTATTATTTCCTACAATTCCTGTAATTGCATACTATTTAAATATAGGAATTATTGAAGCATTTATTTTAGATATAGGTTTTGTAGCATTTGTTTTAGTGTTTACCGTTGTATATAATTACATATATGATAGAGTAAGATTAGTTTTTATCAAAAGTAGTTAAGAAGTAAGATACTTCTTAACTCTTTAGAAATATTTATTTTATAATTTTTCCATATGGTCCAAATTTATGGTCAAAGTTTTCCATATTTGGTCTATATACATCTGGAGCTTTTACAATATCATCAGGGAAATCTGAAGTTCTATTGATTTTCTCAGGTCTATAGTGACTATCTTGATTCATATATGCTGCAACATCATAAGCTTCTTTATCTGTTAAGATAGGGTTTTCTTTTGTTGCACCTAAAGGCATATTTGCTTTAATAAAGTCAGCTGCTTTTAAAATTCTATACATCCCCGCACCTTTATTATAAGTGTCATCTGTACCCCATAAAGCAGGGAACATATATCCATTAGCAAGTCCTTCATTTTTTACACCTAATCCATCTACACCATGACAAGAAGCACAATGTTGTGTATAAACTTTTTTACCATTTTCTACATCAGCTTTAGTTGTTTTAACCATTTTTCTATCTACTTTTGTAAGTCTTCTTCCATCAAGTTTTGCACCACCTACAGGATAACCTTGACTTAAAAAGTGCATATAAGTTTTCATAGCTTTCATTTCTTTACTTTCAGCAGGAAGAGGGTATCCGTTCATACTTCTTTGCATACATCCATTGATTCTAGCAGTTAAAGTACCAATTCCATCCTCTCTTGGTCTATATTGAGGAAATTCTCCATATGTTCCAATAAATGGAGCTGAATATTTTTTTGTACCTGCATCTAAGTGGCAATTTTGACAGGCATTATTATTTCCTGCATATCTCATGCTAACATCTTTTACTTCTGGACCAATATATTTATATGTGTGAACGATAAGATCTTTACCATATCTTACTAATTTACCATAATCATTATCTGGTAACTTGTCAATATCTGGAACTTTATATTCCATTTTTGGTTTTTCAAAACCTCTATCACTTCTTTTTTGTAACTCTTTTTTATCAAAAGCTAAAGCACTTGAAGAAAACAGTGTAGCAATAAGTGTAGAAACAAGAATAAATCTTTTGTTGTTAAGTTTCATTGTAACTCCTTTTTTTATCTGTATAATTATACAAATGTAAAGTTACTTTTATGTTTACTTTTAGTAAGATAATTTAAGTTTAAATAAAGAAAGTATATCTAAAAGTAGTACCAGTTTCTTTTGTAGATTCAAGATAGATATCTATATTATTTATTTTACAAATATTTTTAACAATATTTAATCCAATACCAAAACCACCCTTAATATGGTTCTCCTTTTGATATCTATCAAAAATATTTTTCTTATTTTTTATAGGTGGAGCAAAGTTATTAACACTAAATATAATTTGCTCATTTTCTTTATATAAGATAATTGTTATATCTGTATCATTAAATGAGTATTTAATAGCATTAGAAAGAGTATTATCAATAATTCTTAGTATATGTGTTCTATTAATTAAAAGTGTTAAGTTATCTTCTATATTTAAATTTAAATTTATATTCTTAGGATTTGCTAGACTTTCAAATTGGTCAACTCTTTGTTTTAAAAGATATGAAAAGTCTATTTGTTCTTTATTATATTTAACTGTTTTTTCTTTTATTAAGTATTCAATATCTTCATATACCAAAAATAGGTTTTTTGTTGCATTTATTGATCTTTGTAATTCTTTAGGTGTTTTATCTTCTTTCTTAGCTTCTAAAATCTCAAGGTTTAGTTGGATGATTCCAAGTGGAGTTTTAAGTTCATGCATAGCATCATTAAAAAAAGCGTCTAAATATTCATTTGCTTTTTTATAGGGTTCAATACTAGCTTTAATGATAAGATAAATAGAAATAAATATAAAAAGACCAATACATATAGATAAGATAAGTATTTTTAAATATACCTCTTCGTAGGATATTTTTTTTGAAACTTTTAGGTATTTTGCATTTAATCTATTAGATGAAAGTTCAACTTCCAAGCTTAAAAGTTTTGAGTTTTCATCTAAATTTATATTTCTTGTTTTATAAATTATTTGTTTTTCTTTTGTTAGTAAAGTTGCTTCATATTTAAAAGATTTTGGAAAAATAAAAGTGTCACTTTTTGAATTAGAAAAGTCATAGATAGTTCTTTGTACTTTTTGTGCATATTCAATAAGAACTCTATTTTGATTATTTTTATAGCTTTCAAGTTCTAAATTTGTATAAAAGTATGTAGGAATAGCAATAAAGATAAAAAATATCGTAGTATAAAAAAGAGATATTTTTAATATAAAGTTTTTACTCTTCTCTATCAATTTTATATCCTATTCCTCTTTGGTTTATTATAAACTCTTTTGAGGTTTTATCTCTAATCTTTTTAATACATACTCTAATATCAGCTTCACAAATATACTTATCGTCCCATACTTCACTTCTAAGGGTTTCTATATTTATATATTGATTTTTATTTGAAACTAGACAAAAAACTACATCACTCTCTTTTTTTGTTAGATTTATAAATTCACCATTTCTTGTAAGCTCTTTTTTTAAAATATCATAAGTAAAATTTGGTTTTAGTTTTATCTGTTCTTTTGTTTCATTTGTATAAAAAAGTTTTATAAGTTGTTCAATTCTATATTTTAACTCTTTTGGCGAAAATGGTTTTTTTATATAATCATTACATCCAAGCTCATAACCTAAACTTAGATTATTGATATCTGTTAAAGAGGTTATATAAATAACAGGTGTATTATCACCATTTTCTCTTATTGTTTTTACTAATTCATAACCACTTAATGAAGGAACTCTAATATCAAGAATTAAAAGATGATATTTGTTTTCGTAAATTGCACTTAAAGCTTCTTCTCCATCTTCAAAGTCATCAATATGATAGTTTAAAGTCTGTAAATACTCTTTAATACTTTGTCTATAATCTAAATCATCTTCAAGTAGTAAAAGTCTCATTTTATTTTAACCTCAGAGTTTATATTTACAGTTTCATAATCAAAACTATTGTTGATATTTATATGTTTATTGTTTTTAATTCCAGTAAAAATATATCCTAAATGATTGTTTTGTAAATCATAATATGAAAAGTATGCAAAAGAGAAGTTTTTATTTGATACATATCCATAATCTTCTAGACTATTTAGGTTTAAGCCTTCAAGATAGTCTATATTTGTATTATTTACTAAAACATAGTTTGATATTTCGTCATTGTTTTTAAGTTCATTTGCAATATTTAAATATTTTTTATTTAAAAGAACAAAAAGTTTATAACCTTTGTTTTTTAATTCAGTACTTAGGTATTCAAAGTTTATAATTGCTTCAATTGAGCCAATATATTTGCCATTTTTTATAATTGCAGAGATGGCTTTTATATTAAGTCTTTTTCCTAATTCAATTGAAACAACAGGCTTAAGTGTTTCTTTTACTTTTACTAAACCTTGTCTAAAAGAAGCTAGAGGAACATCTTTTATATTTATATCCCAACTTCTTAAATAAGTAGTTAGGTTTTTATTATGTATTTGTACTTCAAAACTACTGTTTTGTAATTGTTTTAGACTTTTGATTTTTCTATTTATAACTTCAAAACTCTCTTGCCTGTTTTGGCTTTGAAAACTATTTATTATCTCTTTGTCTTCTGATAATAAGATAGCTAAAGATAGAGCGTATCTTTTTTGTTCTTCAAATAAATTTTTTGTAGTAGTTAAAGAATTTTCTAGATTGTTTAAAAGATTATTGCTATTATTTATATTGTTTAAAAAATAGAAAATTAAGGCAACAAAAAAAGAGGTGATAAAAAGTATTATTAATAAATACTTATTAGGTTTTGAGTTTAAAGTTCTCAATATTCACCTCTTTTAAAAGCTATTATTATTCTGCTGTATAAATTTCGTCTAATAGTGAATCCACAAAATCATCTGGACTAAATTCAATTAAATCATTTTGTTTTTCTCCAACTCCCACATAGAAAATTGGTAATTCAAGTTGATTAGAGATAGAAAATAGTGCACCACCTTTTGCAGTACCATCAAGTTTTGTTACAATAATTCCATCAACTCCAACCATTTCATTAAAAGCTTTAGCTTGTGCAATTGCCGTGTTACCTTGAGTTCCATCTAAAATCATAAGTTTTTGGTGTGGAGCACCTTCTTTTGCTTTATTACATACTTTTACAATTTTTTTAAGCTCATTACTTAAATTTGTTTGTGTTTGTAATCTTCCTGCTGTATCAATAATAACATTGTCAATATCTCTTGCAACTGCTGAAGAAATAGTATCATATGCAACTGCACTAGCATCATGTCCTTGTTTTGTTTTGATAATTGGAACATCAAGTTTTTCTGCCCATGTGCTAAGTTGTTCAATAGCAGCAGCTCTGAAAGTGTCTCCTGCTCCTAAGATAACTGATTTTCCTTCATTTTTAGCTCTATTGGCTAATTTTGCAATAGTAGTTGTTTTACCTGCTCCATTAACTCCAATAATAAGTCTTACAAAGGGTTTAGGAAGATTAGAAAGATCAACTTCTGGTGCATGTTCAAAAAGCATTACAAGTCTATGTCTTAACTGTTTTCTTGTAATCTCTTCAGGAAGTCCATCCATTGCTTTTTCAATGATTTCGTATTCCATGTCAGCTTCGATTAACATCTCTTCAATATCTTCAAAAGAAATTTTTTCTTTTCTTTGAGGAACAACTGATTTAATATTTTCAAAGGTTTTTGATAAGGCTTTACTAAAGAAACCTTTTGAAGAGTTCTCTTCTTCTATGAAAGTTTCTTTATTATCTTCTTGTGAATTAAGTTCTTGTTCTTCTTGAAGATTTAACTCTTCTTCAACTTTCTCTTCTTCTTTCTTTTTCTTTAAAAAACTAAACATTACTTATTTTCCAAGTGCTTCATCTATATCTAATTCCAACATCTCTTCAGGAACTATACCAACATATTTTTGCACTATTTTGCCATTTGGGTCTATTAAAAACATTGAAGGAATACTTTGTACAGGACCAACTAAGGTTGCAATTTTCAAGTTATCATCACTATTTGTAATAGGATATTCTATTTCATACTCTTCAATAAATCTATTTAGCTCTTCTTGACTTAATAAAGTTCCATCTTTTTTGCCTAAGTTAAAACCAACAATTTCAAGTTGTCCTTTGTATTTTTTCTTTAAATTATTTAAATGAGGGATTTCAGCTCTACATGGAGGACACCAAGTAGCCCAAAAATTTAATAATACAGCTTTACCTTTTAACTCTTCTATTGAAACTTGTTCTTTTTTAACTTCAATATTTAAGTTTTTTAATTCATGTGTTTGTAGTGTAAATTTTGTTTGCTTTTCTTTTATAATTTCTTTCTTTTCATCTTTTGAACCACAACCAGTAAACAAAAGTGTAACAGAAATTATTAAAAATGCTATTTTTTTAAACTGCATTTTAATTCCTTATTGGTAGAATATTTAAGGTAAGAATTTTACCCAAGTAAGGCTTAAATATGAAAGAAAATCACAAAAGTGATTTCAGAAAATCATGTATTAAAAGATTAGAGTTTTCAAGCCGCTTTTTAAAGTTATATAAAGATAAAAAGACAGTAGAGAAATTAGAAAAATTTATAGAATTATATAATTTCAGAAATATATTGTTATATATTCCAATGGATATGGAAGTAAATGTACTTCCTTTAATCAATAAATTAAGAAAGAAACAAATTAATGTATTTGTTCCTTTCATGTACAAGGACAGTTTTAAATTAGTAAAGTATAGATTGCCATTACAAAAAAAGAGGTTTGGTATTAAAGAACCCAATAACTCTTTTTGTATTCATCCAAAAATAGATTTAGCCATTGTCCCTGTTGTGGGAGTGGATAAAGAATGGAAAAGAATTGGTTTTGGTAAAGGAATGTATGACAGATTTTTTTATAGCTTAGACTATAAACCAACTATTGTTTTTACTCAATTAACACTTTGTAAAGCGAATAAAACACTAAGTAATAAATACGATATTCAAGCTGATTTTGTAATTACAAATTAAGGTTTTGATATGGAATTAGTAATAGTAGGTATTGTAGTTGCAATTATTAGTGTTGCGATTACGATATTCGTAGTAAAAAAAATAAATAAAGCAAAATTTGATATTTATATTGAACAAGCAAAGGCAAAAGCAAAAGTTATTGAACATGAAGCTAAAGTGATCTTAAAAGATGCTCAAATTAAGGCAAAAAGAGATTATGATAGAGAGTTCAAAGCTGCTAAAAGAGAGTATGATGATATGCTTTCTCAGATTGAGAGAAAAGAGAAAGAGTTAAATCATCATTTGGAATGTGAGCTAAAAGCCATAAAAGAAGAAAAAGCCCAAATAGTTGAAAAAAATGAAAAAATTACAACTATAAAAGAGGGATTAAAAAGACAACAAAAAACTTATGAAGAAAAAATTTCTAAAGCTATAAAAGTATTAGAAAATGCTTCTGGGTTAACTGAAGATGAAGCAAAAGAACTTATGCTTGAAAAAGTAAAAGAAGATAGTCGAGCAGAAATAGCTTCTATTTTTAGAAAAAGATATAAGTTAGCAGAACAAAACAGTAAAGATGAGATTAACAATATGTTCTCTCAAGCTGTTACTAGATATGCAGGTGAGTTTGCAGCAGAAAGACTTATCAATAATATTCCTATTAATGACGAAGAAACAAAAGGAAAAATTATTGGTAAAGAAGGGCGAAATATTAAAGCTCTTGAGATGTTATTAGGTGTTGATATTATTATTGATGATACACCAAATACGATCACTATTTCATCTTTTAATCTTTATAGAAGAGCAATTGCTACTAGAACTATTGAAGAGTTATTAGAAGATGGAAGAATTCAACCTGCAAGAATTGAAGAGATTTACAACAAAGTTAAAACAGAGTTTGATAATAACATCCTAAAAGAGGGTGAAGATGTTGTAATGGAACTTGGAATTAAATCAATGCATCCAGAACTTATTAAGTTAGTTGGAAGATTAAGATATAGAGCTTCTTATGGTCAAAATGCATTAAAGCATACTTTAGAAGTTGCTAACTTAGCTGGTTTATTAGCTGCTCAAATGGGTGGAGATGCTGTTTTAGCTAGAAGAGCAGGTATCTTACATGATATTGGAAAAGCATTAACTCATGATATGCCAGGTAGTCATGTGGATTTAGGAGCTGAAATCTGTAGAAGATATGATGAGCCAGATACTGTTATAAATGCAATTTATGCTCATCATGGACATGAAGAACCAATAAATGTAGAGTCTGCTGCTGTATGTGCTGCTGATGCTTTAAGTGCAGCTAGACCAGGTGCTAGAAGAGAAGTTCTTGAAAGCTTCTTAAAAAGAGTAGAAGAGGTTGAAAATATCTCTACTTCTAAAACAGGTGTAATTAATGCATATGCAATTAATGCTGGACGTGAAGTAAGAGTAATAGTAAAAGCTGAGTTAGTAAATGATGATGAAGCAATTTTACTTGCAACTGAAATAGCACAGGAAATTGAAGAAAAAGTTCAATATCCAGGTGAAATAAAAGTAAATGTAATTAGGGAGATTAGAGCTTCTTCTTACGCTAGATAGAAAAGAGTTTTCTCTTTTTTATCTCCTTCTTTGTTTTTTAACACTTGCAATCCAAAAAAAGTTTACAAATATTGAACAAATAACACTAGAAAAAACTCCAAAAACTAAAGCTCCTGTCCAAAGTGAAGAAGCAATTTGTTCAAAATTATCATACATAGAATGGAAATTAAACTCTACAGGGTTTGTATTTCCCAAAATCAAATTTCCAAGTTTATACTCAAAATAAAAAAGTGGTGGCATTGTAATTGGGTTACTAATAAAGATAAGAGCAAAACTAATAGGTAAATTTACATTAAAATAAATAGCAAGAAGTGTAGATAATACCATTTGTAATGGCATTGGTAAACATGCTACAAAAATACCAATTAAAACTCCACCAACAACTTTTCTTCTAGATACGCTCCATAATTCTCTTTTGTGTAAAAATTTACCAAATATTTTTAAAAATCTTTGTGCTTGTATTTTTTCATGAGTAGGAAGTACTTTTTTTAATTTCTTTCTTGGCAAAGAAATCCTTAATAATAATATTTGGCAAATTTTATCAAAGAAATTGTATTTTTAATATTATAAAAACTATTAAAAACTTATGTTTATTAAAATTAAAGGTATAAAAATATTATCACAAGGGCTATTCCAAGAAGTGTTAGATAAAGACCTCTTTGTCTAAATCCATATTTTCCTTTAACCATAAATATTGCAGAAATAGCAAGAAAAAATAAGATTATAGAATAAGCAAGTGCTAAATACGACCATTTATCTTGGCTTGATGATTTATGTGCTTTAACTAAAGCGTTAATAAAAGTAGGATATCCATTAATTGAATAAATAAGTTCACCTGATGTTTTATAATATGTAATAAATTTCATATCTTTTTTTCTTGATATTTGATATTTGATAAGTTCGTTATTGTTTTCTAATAACTCAAATTTATCTAAAACTGATTTTTTAATAATATGAGAAGGTAAACTCTTTTTTTCTTCATTTTCAGTAAATGTAAGAACTATCTCTTTTTGTAAATCTTTTTCTTTTATATTTTTTTCAATAGTTGCATTTAATATATACTCTTTTTCAAAGAGATGTAAATCTCTAACTGAAAGAATCATCCCTGAAATTGAATAAATAATAGTTATACCAATAACTAAATAACCTAAGTCTCTATGCCAGTTTCTAAGTGTAGTGGAAAGTTTTTTCTTTTTTTTCATTATAACTCCAAAAATATTTTTTGGAATTATAATATTAGAAGTTAAACCTAAATTTAACAGTAAAAATTTTTAAGAGTTTTTTAACTCTTGCATTAAAAGTAGTTCTTCTTGAGTATTAAGATGTTGCTTATTATCTTTTTTTAGTTTTGTAAGTTCTTTTATTTCTGTTGATAATTCTTCAAGCTTAGAAATTGCTTCTTTAAGAGTACTTGATAGTTCTTTGTCATCACTCATATTATCTTGTTTTTCTTTTATTTCATCAGCATCTTTAATGATAACTCCATTTACTGATCTTTTTAATTCATCAATCATTTTTTCAAGTTTTGCAAGTAGTTTTTCTATGGTTTTTAAATCACCAGTTCCATTTTCTTTTTCTTCTTTTATCTTTGCAAGAATTTCTTCTTTTAGTTTTTCAATGGCTTCAAGTTCATCTTTTGTAAAACCAGTTTTTAATAAAGAAATTATATCTTCCACAAGCTCTTCTGTAGATTTTTCAATTTCTAGTGGCTTAGTATCTTCTTCTTTTACTTGTGTATTTGTAAGTTCTTCTTCAAATATAGTATCTTTTGTTGAAATCTCTTTTTTAGATTCATTGTTTGTAAAGTAATAGTTACTTTGAGATGCTGGTTCAACAATCATAGTAAATCCTTTAAATAATATAGAACATTATAATAAAATTAATATTAAAATTCCAATAAAACAAATGCTTAATTAATTTTTACTATAATACAAAAAATTTAGAAAATAAGAGTATTATGAAAAACAATAAACCAACTACAAAAATAATTGCAGGAAAATATAAAGGAAAAGTTCTAGAACTGCCTTCTCTAGATGTAACAAGAAGTTCTAAAGCAAGACTTAAAGAGTCACTTTTTAATGTTCTTCAGTTTGATATTATTGATAAAATATTTGTTGAAAGCTTCGCAGGAAGTGGAAGTATTGGACTTGAAGCTATTAGTCGTGATGCAAAAAAGGCTTATTTTGTAGAGCTTGATAAGAATTCTTATAGATGTTTAACAAACAATTGTAAAATGCTTGAACCGCAAAAATGTCAAACTTTTTTTGGAGATACATTTTCTCAAACACCAGCTATTTTAGAAAGTTTAAAAAATAGTGAAGATGAGATTATCTTATATGTTGATCCTCCTTTTGACTATAGAGATGGAATGGAAGAGATATATGAAAAATCATTTGATATGATTAGAAATATTCAAAATGAAAATATTTATCTAATAATAATTGAGCATGTATCAACTCTTGAAATTCCAGAGACTCTAGGTAAATTTACTCTTCAAAGAACAAAGAAATTTGGGAAAAGTTCTTTATCTTATTTTGAAAGTAAAGAAGCATAAAATATGGTAAGAGTGGCATTTCTTTTATTGGTTTTTTTAATATTATCAGTATTTTTTATGCCTCTTTTTTACACAATTTCTGCCTATGAATTAAATCCTTCAAAAATACTACTTGCTCCTTCTTTTGAACATATTATGGGAACAGATAGATTAGGAAGAGATATTTTTGCTAGAGTTTTACAAGGTGGACAAACTTCACTTATAATAGGTTTTTTAAGTGCTAGTATTGCTTCATTAATAGGATTGTTTATCGGAATAAATGCAGCTTTTTTTAAAGGTAAAGTAGATAAAGCAATAATAGTTTTAATAGATCTTTTTCTTACTTTCCCAACTTTCTTTTTGCTTCTTGCTTTGGTTGCTTATATCCAAGCATCTATTTTAGTTTTAGTAATAGTTATTTCAATAACTGGCTGGATGGGAATGGCAAGACTTATTAGAAGTGAAAGTTTTGCAATAGGAAATCAACCTTTTATCAAAATTTTGAAACTTGCAAATGTGCCAAAAACAAAAATCATATTTAAGTATTTTGCTCCTCTTTTAGCACCTATTTTTCTTATTTCTTTTACTTTTGGAGTAGGTGGTGCAATTTTAGCTGAGTCAGGACTGTCTTTTTTAGGGCTTGGTGTTAATCCTCCCCAAATGTCATGGGGTAGCTTACTTAGTGATGGAAAAGCTGTTATGGATATTGCTTGGTGGGTTAGCTTTTTCCCTGGTTTTATGATATTTTTAATAACTTTTTGTTTAATGCAAATTTCTGATTACTTACAACAAAAATTTAATACAAAAGAGATACAAAGCACTTAATAAAATTTTGTAAATTAATGTAATGAATCTTGCAACTTTTTTGAAACTTTCAAATAATTAATGCTATAATTCCCGACTTTTTTACTAAAGGATTACTTTGAGTAGTACTATTAAATCTTTATTTATTTTAGCTATTTTACCAATAGCTCTTTTTGCTGAAGGGAAAGATAATGCTATAACTTATGGTGCATTAACCTTGCTTCCGCCTCTGGTTGCAATTGTTTTAGCCTTTGTTACTAGAAATGTTATTTTTTCACTTTTTATGGGGATATTTACTGGAACATTTATGGCAAATATCAGTGGTGCAAATATTTTTGCAACTTTTTTTAGTGCCTTTGTTGATATGTCTGGAAAAATGGTTGGTTCTATGGCAGATTCTTGGAATGCAGGTATTATTATGCAGGTACTTACTATTGGTGGTATGATTGCAGTTATAACTAAAATGGGTGGTCCTAGAGCAATTGCTGAAAAACTAGCCCAAAGAGCAAAAACTCCTGCTACTGCACAGTTTTACACTTGGTTACTTGGATTTTTTATTTTCTTTGATGATTATGCAAACTCTTTAGTTGTCGGTCCAATTATGAGACCAGTAACAGATAAACTTAAAATTGCAAGAGAAAAATTAGCCTTTATTATTGACTCTACTGCTGCTCCTATTGCAGGGTTAGCATTAATTTCAACATGGGTTGGTTATGAACTTTCTTTAATCAAAGATGCTTATGAAACAATAGGTCAACCAGAAGTAAATGCCTTCGCAGTTTTTGTTGAGACTCTTCCATATAGATTTTATAATATTTTGATGTTAGCTTTTGTTTTTATCTCTGCACTTTCATTAAGAGAGTTTGGTCCTATGCATACAGCTGCTAAAAGAGCTTTTGAAAAAGGTGAATTAACTGACCCTAAAACAGATTCAACACTAATGAATCAAGAGAACTCTTTTATGATGCCAAAAGATGGAGTTAAGTACTCTATTTTTAATGCAATTATTCCAATAGCAGTTTTAATTGTAGTTGCAATTGTTGGTTTCTATATGAATGGTGTTAGTGGATTAGAGGGAGATACTTTAAAAGCAGTTCAAGCTGATCCATACTCTTTTGCTTCAATTAGAGAAGCATTTGGTGCAGCTGATGCTTCAATTGTTATTTTTGAAGCTGCGTTATTAGCTTCATTAGTTGCAATTGGTATGGGATTAAAACAAAAAGTATTTTCTTTACATGAAGCAATTGAAACTTGGGTTTATGGTGCAAAAGCCCTTGTAATTACAGCTGTAATTTTAATTCTTGCTTGGTCTTTATCTGCTGTTATGAAAGAGCTTGGTACGGCGCAGTACCTTGTAACAATGTTATCTGATTCTACACCTCAGTTTATTTTACCAACTATTATTTTTATACTTGGTTCTATTATCTCATTTTCAACTGGAACTTCATATGGAACAATGGGGATTTTAATGCCTTTAACTATTCCATTAGCAAGTGCAATTGGAATTCATACAGGATTAGAAGGAACTGAATTACATAGTTACATTGTATTAAATGTTGGTGCAGTTTTAACAGGTGCTATTTTTGGGGATCATTGTTCGCCAATCTCTGATACATCTATCTTATCATCTATGGCATCTTCGTGTAATCATATGGATCATATCTCTACGCAGTTACCATATGCACTTTTCATAGGTTTTGTAGCAATTGTTTGTGGATATTTACCAGCAGCATTTGGTGTACCAGTATATTTATTGTTACCACTTGGATTAGTAATTATTTATTTAGTAATAAGATTCTACGGAAAACCTTACATGAATAACTAATAAAAAAGAGGGAAACCTCTTTTTTATATTCTGTTTAAAAGCTTATCAAGTAAGTTTGTACTTAATACTCTTTTTGCAAAACCTAAAATATGAGTTGCTTTTGTAACATAGTATCTTGGTTTTGGTTTTTGTGTCTGCATAATTTTTAATACAACATTTGCAACTGAGGTTGCTGGTAGATTAAAAGGTGTTGTATCTTTATCATTTTCAAGTCTTTTCTTTAATTCTTGTTTATATGTTGGTGTAAAAAAGCTATTTTCTATATCTACATTTTGATTAAACTTTTTAAGAGCATTTTCTCTAAATTTTGAAGTAACTGGACCTGTGTTTATTGTAGAGATATAAATATTGCTATGGCTAACTTCTTGTCTCATAGTGTCAGCAAGTCCTTCAATAGCATATTTAGAAGCGTTGTATGCTCCTCTAAATTTAAGTGAAATAATTCCTAACACAGAAGAGTGCTGAATAACTTTTCCAAAGCCTTGTTTTCTAAAGATTTTCATAGCCTGAATAGTAGCTTCATGTAGTCCAAAAAGGTTTGTTTCAAACTGTTCTTTAAGCGTTTCAGTACTGATATCTTCAACAGCTCCTGGCTGTCCATATCCAGCATTATTAAAAATAGCATCTAGTTTTTCATCTTTTTTTAAAATATATTCTAAAGCTTTACTAATATCTTCTTTGATAGTCACATCTACTTTTAGTGCATCAAAACCTAGTTCTACTAGTTTTTGTACATCTTCTTCTTTTCTAGCACTTGCATAGACTTTGTAGCCGTTTTCTTTTAAAGTAAGTGCTGTTTGAAATCCTATTCCAGTGGAACATCCTGTTATAAAAATATTTTGCATTTATTGTCCAATTTATTTTCTATTTTTTTTAAGATGGTATTATAACAAAAGAAAAAGACTGGAAGATTAATGCAAAGTATAAAAGAGATTTTAGATAAAGAAGTATGTAGTAGAAATAATAATTGTGAGCTTTCATATGAAAGACCAGACCCACTTTTAGTAGCAAGTAGGTACCAAGATGAATATATAATACTTTTATGTGCTTTATTTGGTTATGGAAAAGCTTCATTGATAGTAAAATTTTTAGATAGTTTAAACTTTGATTTACTAAATGAAAAAGAAGAAGTTATAGAAAAAGAGTTGGATAAGTTTTATTATAGATTTCAAAATAATGAAGATGTTAAAACTATATTTAAAACTTTTAGACGTATGAAACAAGAAGATAGTTTAAAAAATATTTTTCTTGAAACTTACAAAAAAGACAATGATATTTTAGAATCTCTTGATAGCCTTATTTTACGAATACATAAAGTAGCAAATTATACCTCGCAAGGTATGACTTTTTTAGTATCAAGTCCATTAAAAAGAAAAAGCCAAGGAGATATAAAACATATAGGAAATGCTCCATATAAAAGATGGATGATGTATTTAAGATGGATGGTTCGAAGTGATAATTTAGATTTAGGATTATGGAAAGAAGTTGATAAAAAAGATTTAATCCTTCCCCTTGATACACACACTTTTAAAGTATCACAAAAACTTGGATTACTTGATAGGAAAACTTATGATTTAAAATCAGCTATTTTAATAACTGAAAAGTTAAGAGAGTTTGATATTATCGACCCTATAAAATATGATTTTGCTTTATATAGAATTGGTCAGGAGAAGATTATTTATTAATCTATTTGATTCAAGAATCTTTGAAAGAGGTATTTTATTTTCTTTTATTAATTCATATGTTGTGTTAACTATTGTTTCAAGTCTTGTATTTCCAAGTTGATTTCCAAATACTAAAATATTAACACCAGAGTTAATAGCTAGTTCTAATGTTTGTTTTAGCGTATAGTGATTGCTTATGGCTTTCATTTGTAAATCATCACTTACAATTAAACCTTTGAAGTTAAGCCTTTCTCTTAGAAGTTTAGTATTTATATTATAAGATAAAGTTGCAGGATAATTTTTATCAAGTTGTTTATTGAAAACATGGGCTGTCATTATAAAATCCACTTTGTCTTTATTTATTAGATTTTTATATGGAGTTAATTCTTCTTTATTCCAAGTATTTGAAATATCTACAAAACCTTTGTGAGAATCAGCTTTTGAGGAACCATGTCCTGGAAAGTGTTTTAATACAGAAAAAATACTATTTTTCTTTTGTTCTTCTATAAATATTTGTGCTATTTTTGAAACTTCTTTACTATCTTTTGAATATGACCTTTCAAGTTTATTTATTACATAGTTGTCTTTATTTATGTTCAAGTCAACAACTGGTGCAAAGTTTAGATTAAAGCCATACTCTTTTAACTCAGCTGCTAACTTTGAGTAGATAGTTTTTATTTCATTTTCCGGTTTTTTAGCAATCTCTTTTGCACTAGGGTAAGAAGTAAAACCATTATTTTTATTGAGTCTTTGAACTTTTCCACCTTCTTGGTCAATAGAAATAAACATTTTATAATCAGAATAGTTTTGAATACTTGAAGTTAAAGCTTTTAGTTGAGTAGGGTTTTTTATATTTTTTATTTTCTTTGTTTTATATTTTTTACTAAATAATATTACTCCACCAAGATTGTATTGTTTTATGTCATTTTTTAGTTGAGTGTTTAAAGAGAAACTATCAAAACCTAAGATGATAGTTCTTCCTATAAGTTTTTTTATCTCTTCTGCTTTGTAGTTTTCTTTCGCACTTACAGAAGAGAATAAAAAAGAAAATACTAAAAGAAGTTTAAATAACTGTACCATCTTCAATAATAATCTTATTTCTTCCACCTTCTTTTGCTTGATAAAGTAGCATATCTGCTTTTTGAATAGCATTTTCATATGAAGAGTGGTTATTTCTGATTGCAACACCAGCTGAGAATGTTACATGAATTTTTTCTTGTTTATAAATAAAGTCATTATCATTGATAATTGTTTTAATTCTCTTTAGATACTTAAGAAGTTCTCTTTTTAGATTGAAGTGAACAATAGCAACAAACTCTTCTCCACCATATCTTCCTACAATATCAAATTCTCTTGTATTTTTATTTAAAACTTTTGCAAAAGTAGAAAGTATAATATCTCCTGCTTGGTGTCCATGATTATCATTTATTTTTTTGAAGTGATCTAAATCAAAGAATATAATTGCAAATTGAGTATTGTTTCTGTCAAACTGGCTTTCGATTTTTTTGATTGCCTCTTCATAAGCTCCTCTTGTTAAAACGCCAGTTAAGTGGTCTTTTGCACTTTGTTCTCTTGTTCTATCAAGTTCTTCTTCAAGTTTTTTTATTTTTTGCTCTAGGGATTCAACTTCTGATTTACCAGAAGAGAGTTTTTCTCCTACATGAGACATTTCACTTTCTATTGTAAGTGCAGCATCAATAAGTTTTGTTTGAAGCTCTGATAATTCTTCAAAACCAGTTGATTTTTGCATATCTATAGACTCAATTTGTGTTTTGATATTAGAAACTTCTTTTGAACCTTTTCCACTACTATGAATAGCATCATTAAAGTATTGTCCCATAAGAGTTAATAATTTTGCTATATCAGAAGTTTTTTGTTTAACTACTTTTTTATCAGCTTCAAATCTTTTTGTAATAAATTCTTGCATCTCTTTTTGAATATCTTCTTCAAATAAAAGTGCAGGGGAGTTACCTATTTTAATAGAGAAGTTTTTTAGGTTTTCATCTACATCAATACTAATTGAAGGAGTAACTGCTTCTTGGAATAGTTTTGCTAAAGAATTTACATTGTCTTTTGAAACTCTATTAAGTAAAATAGGAATCATATCTTCA